>NZ_JBHWYY010000008.1:0-54106 GCF_042728595.1 Isoptericola sp. NPDC060185
GCCCTGTCTCGGTCCCGAGACAGGGCCCAACGCCCGCTCACAGCACGTCAGGGGGTGAGCTCGCGGACCACGGAGTCGGCGAGCAGGCGGCCCTGGCGCGTGAGCACGACGCGGCCGCGCACCGCGGCGACGCCGTCGAGCAGGCCGCGCGCCACGAGCCCCGCCACCGCCGCGCGGCGCGAGGGGTCCAGGGCGTCGACGTCGAGGCCCTCGCGCACCCGCACGCCGAGCAGCACGCGCTCGAGCTGCGCCTCGGCGGGCGTGAGCAGCTCCCGGCCGGCGCCCGGCGAGGAGCCCTCCTCGAGCAGCGCCGCGTAGCGCCGGGGGTGCTTGACGTTCCACCAGCGCACGCCGGCGTGCGCGCCGTCGCCCGCGCCGGGACCGCCCGCCCCCGCGACGTAGGAGTGCGCGCCGGGCCCGACGCCCCACCAGTCGTCGCCGCGCCAGTACGCCCGGTTGTGCCGGCAGGCGTGCTCGGGCCCGCGAGCCCAGTTGCTCACCTCGTACCAGCCGAGGCCGGCGGCGGTGAGGAGGTCGTCGGCGAGCTCGTACTTCGCTGCCTGGTCGTCCTCGTCGGGCAGAGCCAGCGCGCCGCGACGCACCTGGGCGTGCATCTTGGTGCCCGGCTCGACGACGAGGGCGTACGCCGACACGTGGTCGACGCCGGTGTCCAGCACGGCCTCCAGGGACGCCCGCCAGTCGTCGAGGGACTCCCCCGGCGTCCCGTAGATGAGGTCGAGGGAGACGTCGAGGCCGGCGTCGCGCGCCCAGGCCACGGCGTCGGGCACACGCCGCGGGTCGTGGGTGCGCTCCAGCGTGGCCAGCACGTGCGGCACCGCGGACTGCATCCCGAACGAGACCCGGGTGAACCCGGCGTCGGCGAGCACGCGCAGCGACTCGGGCGTCACCGAGTCCGGGTTGGCCTCGGTGGTCACCTCCGCGTCGTCGGCCAGCCCCCACGCGTCGTCGACGCCGCGCAGCACCCGCGCCAGGTCGGCGGCGGGCAGCATCGTGGGCGTGCCGCCGCCGAAGAACACGGTGGCCACGGGGCGGCCGCCCAGGCCCGCGTCGTCGAGCACCCGGGCGGCCAGCTCGACCTCGCGCAGCGCCGTCGTCGCGTACGCCGCCTGGTTCGCGCCGCCCCCCAGCTCCGACGCCGTGTAGGTGTTGAAGTCGCAGTACCCGCAGCGCACCGAGCAGAACGGCACGTGCACGTACACGCCGAACGGTCGGGCCGCCGCGCTCCCCTCGGCCGGCCGCACCCAGCCCGGCAGCGCGCCGTCCGCCGGGACGGGGACCCCGTCAGGCAGCGCGGGCACTACTTCTTCTTGTCCTTGGCGTCCTTGCCGCCACCGCCGTCGGAGGAGAGCGCGGCGATGAAGGCGTCCTTCGGGACCTCGACGGACCCGATGTTCTTCATGCGCTTCTTGCCCTCCTTCTGCTTCTCCAGCAGCTTGCGCTTGCGGCTGATGTCGCCGCCGTAGCACTTGGCGAGGACGTCCTTGCGCATCGCGCGCACCGTCTCGCGGGCGATCACGCGCGCGCCGACGGCGGCCTGGATCGGCACCTCGAACTGCTGGCGCGGGATGATCTCCTTGAGCTTCGCCGTCATCATGACGCCGTAGTCGTACGCCTTGTCCTTGTGCACGATGGCGCTGAACGCGTCCACCTGCTCGCCCTGCAGCAGGATGTCGACCTTGACGAGGTCGGCCGACTGGTCGCCCGAGGGCTCGTAGTCCAGCGACGCGTAGCCGCGGGTGCGGGACTTGAGGTGGTCGAAGAAGTCGAACACGATCTCCGCGAGCGGCAGCGTGAAGCGCAGCTCGACGCGGTCCTCCGACAGGTAGTCCATGCCGAGCATCTGGCCGCGGCGGTCGTTGCACAGCCCCATGACGGTGCCCACGAACTCGCTCGGCGCGAGGATGGTCGCGCGCACGACGGGCTCGCGGACCTCCTTGATCTTGCCGCCGGGGAACTCCGACGGGTTCGTGACCTTCACCTCGGTGCCGTCGTCGAGCGTGACGTCGTAGACCACGTTCGGCGCCGTGGAGATGAGGTCGAGGTCGAACTCGCGCTCGAGCCGCTCGCGCACGATCTCCAGGTGCAGCAGCCCCAGGAAGCCCACGCGGAAGCCGAAGCCCAGCGCCACCGACGTCTCCGGCTCGTAGTTGAGCGCGGCGTCGTTGAGCTTGAGCTTGTCGAGGGCGTCGCGCAGCGCCGGGTAGTCCGTGCCGTCCACCGGGTACAGGCCGGAGAACACCATCGGCTTCGGGTCGCTGTAGCCACCGAGCGCCTCGTCGGCCGGCTTGGCCATGTTGGTGACCGTGTCGCCGACCTTCGACTGGCGCACGTCCTTCACGCCCGTGATGAGGTAGCCGACCTCGCCGACACCGAGCCCCTTGGTGGGGATGGCCTCGGGCGAGATGACGCCGATCTCGAGCAGCTCGTGCGTGGCGCGCGTCGACATCATCGCGATGCGCTCGCGCGGGTTGAGGTTGCCGTCCACGACCCGCACGTAGGTGACGACGCCGCGGTAGGTGTCGTAGACCGAGTCGAAGATCATGGCGCGGGCCGGGGCGTCGGGGTCGCCGACCGGGGCCGGGATCCGCTCGACGATGCGGTCGAGCAGCGCCTCGACGCCGGCGCCGGTCTTGCCGGAGACCTTGAGCACGTCCTCGGGGTCCCCGCCGACGAGGTTCGCGAGTTCCTCGGCGTACTTCTCCGGCTGCGCGGCGGGCAGGTCGATCTTGTTGAGGACCGGGATGATCTCGAGGTCGTTCTCCATCGCCAGGTACAGGTTGGCGAGCGTCTGCGCCTCGATGCCCTGCGCCGCGTCGACCAGCAGGACGGCGCCCTCGCAGGCCGCGAGCGAGCGGGAGACCTCGTACGTGAAGTCGACGTGCCCGGGGGTGTCGATCATGTTGAGCGCGTGGGCCTGCTCGCCCAGCTGCCACGGCATGCGCACGGCCTGCGACTTGATGGTGATGCCGCGCTCGCGCTCGATGTCCATCCGGTCGAGGTACTGCGCCCGCATGGCCCGCGGCTCGACCACGCCGGTGAGCTGCAGCATGCGGTCGGCGAGCGTCGACTTGCCGTGGTCGATGTGCGCGATGATGCAGAAGTTGCGGATGAGCTCCGGCGCAGTGGCGTTCGGCTCGATGCGCGCGCTGAGCGCGGGTCCGGGGATGGGCAACGCGATCTCGCTCCGTCAGGGTCGCTGGGTGGGTGCCGTCGGTGGTGGCGAGGCCCGGCCATTGTCCCATGCCCGCCGCCGCCCGGACCTCCCGCGACGCTCGCCGCCCCGCTAGCCTCGGCGCCATGCGTGAGACCGCCGCTCCGACCCCCCGCCCCGAGGTCGACCCACGCACCGGACGGCGCACGGACGGCGGGCCCGAGCCCGACCGCCTCGCGCTCCTCGGCGGGCTGCAGAGCGAGTTCGCCGCGGCCGTGGTCGCCGTCGATCCGGACGCCCTCGTCCCGGCGTGCGGCGACTGGCGGGCGCGCGAGCTCGTCGTGCACCTTGCCGGCGTCCACCACTGGGCGGCCGGGATGGCCGTGGGCGACCCGTCCCGCTCGGAGGACCTGACCGCGCCGGACCTCGCGGGACCCGACGGAGGCGCCGCCGCGCTCGCCGCCCTGTACCGCCACCACGCGGCCGCGCTGCTCGCCGCGCTCGAGGACGCCGGGCCGGACGGCGCGGCGCTGACGCTCGTCGGGGACGGCCCGGCGTCGTTCTGGTGGCGACGGCAGGGCCACGAGACCCTCGTGCACCTGCACGACCTGCACGCCGCGCGCGCCGGCTCCGGGCCGGCCGCCCTGGGCGCGGTCGACGTCGAGCCCGGCGTGTGGGGCGACGCCGTGGACGAGGTCGTGACGATGGTCCAGCCCCGGCAGGTACGCCTGGGGCGGATGACCCCGCTCGCCGACGCCCTGCGCCTGGAGGCGAGCGACCTCGGCTGGTCGTGGACGGTGGGTGCGGGTTCTGCGGGTGCAGCACCCGACGCCGTCGTCCGCGCGCCGGCGCGCGGGCTCGCCCTGCTGCTGTGGGGGCGCCTGACCCTCGCGGAGGCGGGCGCCGTCGTCGAGGGCGATGCGGCCGCCGCGCGTCGCGTGCTGGACGCGCCGCTCGTCCCCTGACCTCGCGCCCGTCCAGGGGCGCGCGACCGATGAGTCCGCTGGGACCGCCCGGTCCACCCGCCATGACCCACGACACGACCGGCGACACGACCGCCGCGCCCACGTCCACACCCACGCCCGTGTCCACGACCACCGCCACGACGGCGGTCGGCGACGTCATCACCGGCGACGTGCGCGGCACCGGCCCCGCGGTGGTGTTCGTCGCCGGCGTCGGGCCGTTCCGCGCCGTCGACCCCGTCACCACCCGGACGGCGGAGCTCCTCGCCGACGCCGGCGTCGCGACCGTCGTCTTCGACCGCCTCGGCCGCGGCGACTCCCCCGCCTCCGGCCGCCTCGACCTGGACCGCGAGCTGGCCGCCGTCGCCGCGGCGATCGACCTCGCGGGCGGGCCGGCGGTGCTGTGCGGGCACTCGTCGGGCTGCGCGATCTCGCTGCGCGCGGTGGACCGGGGCCTGCCCGTGACCGGGCTGGCGCTGTGGGAAGCGCCCCTGGAGCTCGGCGCCGAGGAGACCCGCGCCTGGGCGGCGGAGATCGAGCGCCGCATGGACGCCGGCGACCTCGAGGGCGCCACCGAGCACTTCATGAGGGACATGCCTCCGGAGTGGCTGGCCGGGGCGAAGGCGTCGGCGGGCTGGCCCGCGATCGCAGCGTCCGTCGTTTCGCAGCGCGCCGACGCGCAGGCCCTCACCTGGGCCGCCCGTGCCCTCGCCGACGGCGGGCTGGCCCGGGTCGAGGTGCCGCTGCTCGCCCTCACGGGCGTCGACACGTTCCCCGGGATGCCCGAGGCGGCCGCCCGGCTGGCGGACGCCGTCCCGGACGGCACGGCCGAGACCCTGGCAGGCGCCGAGCACTCGTGGGACCCGGAGGCGATGGCGGCCCGCCTGGCGCGGTTCGTGCTCCGCTGAGGCGCCCGTAGGCTGTCGGCCGTGGCGAACCGATGGCTGACCCTGCTGGTGGACGTGCTGCGGTCGGCGACGCGACCGTCGTCGCGCGGCACCTCCCGCCCGACCACCACGACCCGGCCCCGCGGGCGGTCGTCGTCGCCCGGACGGACCCCGGCGGGGACCGGCGCCGGCTACCCCGGCGACTACACGGGCACCGTGAAGCCCGTGTACTCGCCGCGGCTCGACGGTGCACCGGACCCGGGCGAGGTCGTGTGGACCTGGGTGCCGTTCGAGGAGGACTCGGACAAGAGGGACCCGCGTGGCAAGGACCGCCCCGTCCTCCTGATCGGTCGGGACGGTCCCTGGCTCCTGGCGCTCCAGCTCACGAGCAAGGACCACGACCGGGATGCGGCGCAGGAGGCCCACTGGGGCCGCCTCTGGATGGACATCGGCACGGGAGCGTGGGACTCGCAGGGTCGGCCGAGCGAGGTCCGGCTCAACCGGATCATCCGCGTCGACCCCGCGAAGGTCCGCCGCGAGGGCGCGGTGCTCGACCGGAGGACGTTCGACGCCGTGGTCGCCGCGATGCACCAGGCGCGGCGCTGACCTGCGCACCAGCCCCGGACCGGTGCCCGGACCGGGCGCTGTTGCGGTGCGGTACGCCACAGCCGGCGGCGGTTCTGTGGGCGAGGGCGCCTCTGCTATCGTTGATGTTTGCGTGTCCGCCCAGGTCGGCGGGCACCGCCGCAGTTCCTCTCCACGGGTTCCCCACCCCAGTCCCGGAGCTGTGGCCGCCCTCTACGACCTATCCGCTCGCCGGCAGGCGAACACACCAGGAAGTCCACACGTGGCAAACATCAAGTCCCAGATCAAGCGCATCAAGACGAACGAGAAGGCGCGCCTGCGCAACAAGGCCGTCAAGTCTGAGCTGAAGACGTACGTGCGCAAGGTGCGCGAGGCCGTCGCCGCCGGCGACAAGGAGGCCGCGACCACCGCGCTGACCGCTGCGTCGCGCAAGCTCGACAAGGCTGTCTCGAAGGGCGTCATCCACGCCAACCAGGCCGCGAACCGCAAGTCGGCCATCGCGAAGTCGGTCGAGGCTCTCTGAGTCGTCGCGCTCCGTCCGCCTGACGGCGGGCAGGCAAGACTTCGAAGGGCGTCGCACCTCAGGGTGCGGCGCCCTTCGCGCGTCCCCGGGGCCACACCGCACCTCGTTCAAGCTCGGCGACGTCGTCCGAGATCTGCCGAGGTAGTCCGAACCTTGCCGAGGTAGTCCGAACCTTGTCGAGGTAGTCCGAACCTTGTCGAGGTAGTCGACTACCTCGGCGGGATCCGGACTACCTCGCGGGCTCGGCCACGACGACCGACGTCAACCACGGCGGGACCGGGCGATGGTCAGCACGGCCTTCTCGACGGCGTAGACGGGGTCGCGCCCGCCGCCCTTGACGTCGGCGTCCGCCTGCGCGACGGCGCCGATGGCGATGGCGAGCCCCTCGGGCGTCCAGCGCGACAGGTCGCGCTGCGCGTTGCGCACCTGCCAGTCCTGCAGACCGAGCTCGCGCGCGGTGACGGCGCCGCCGCGGATCGCCGCAACGCGGGCCAGCGTGCGCAGCCGCAGGGCGAGGGCGGCGACGATCGGGACCGGGTCCGCGCCGGTGGCCAGGGCGTGCCGCAGGAGCGCGACGGCCCCCCCGGCGTCGCCCGCGACCGCGGCGTCCGCCACCTTGAAGCCCGTGGCCTCGACGCGCCCGCCGTAGTACCGGTCCACGACGGCCTCGCTGATCGTGCCCGCCGTGTCCGCCACGAGCTGGGAGCAGGCGGACGCGAGCTCCCGCAGGTCCGTGCTGAGGGCGTCGACGAGCGCGCGGACGGCCGCGGCGTCGGCCCGGCGGCGCGCCGCCCGGAACTCGGCCGTGACGAACTGGACCTTGTCGGCGTCCTTCGTGATCGGGTCGCACTCGAGCACCGGGGCCCCGCTGGCGACGATCGCGTCGAGCATCTTCTTGCCGCGCTGCCCGCCGCCGTGCACGACCACGACCACCGTCTCCGGGTCGGGGGCCGCGACGTACGCGACGACGTCCGCCACCAGGTCCTCGGTGGCCGCCTCCGCGCCCCGCACGACGACCACGCTGGGCTCGCCGAAGAGCGACGGGCTGGCCGCGACCGCGAGCTGGCCGGCCGCGTACGCGCCGCCCTCGAGCTCGGCCTTCTCGGTGGCCGCGTCGCGCTCGCGTGCCAGGCCGACGATGCCGTCCACCGCGCGCTCGGCGAGCAGACCCTCCGGGCCGCGCACCAGCAGCACGGGCGCCAGCGTCGGGTCGTCCCAGGGGCGGCTGTTCGCCGCCGCGGACCGGCTGCCTCGGCGGGGGGAACGGGACTGGCGGGAGGCGGGGGCGGCGGGCACGCCCCCAGCCTGCCACGAACGACCGACGCGCCCGGCCTCCCGCACAGCCCCGCACTCCCCGCCCGCACGCCTCCCCGTACAGACCGCCCGCGCTCCCTACCCGCAGGCCAGGCCGATCTCCTCGCCCTGCGGCACCAGGGCGGCGGTGCCGCACTCGTCGGTGCGGACGAGGGCGGACCCGACCGACGCGTACAGCTCCAGCGCGTCGTCGGTGGGGTGCCCGTAGGTGTTGCCCGCGCCCACGCTGACCAGCGTCACCCGCGGAGACAGGTGCCGGGCCAGGGCCGCCGACTGGGACCGTGAGCCGTGGTGGGCCATCTTGACGACGTCCACGTCCGCCGCCCGCCCGAACGCCACGAGGTCGGCGGCCAGGGCGTCCTGTCCGGGCCCCTCCAGGTCACCGAGGGCGACCAGGTCCAGCCCGCCCGACGTCCACAGCTCGAGCGCGACGCTCCCCTCGTTCGCTCCGCCGGCCTCGTCGCCCGACCCACCAGAGCCGCCGTCCGACCCGCCACCAGCCCCGTCCCCACCGCCCGCGTCGCCCGCGGCGGCGAGCACCTGCCACGCGACCGAGCCCGCCGTCCCGGAGTCGCCCCGCGCGGCGTCGCGCACGGGCACGCCCGCCTCTGCGAGCTGCGCCCGCACCGCCGCGGCCTGCGCGGCGGGGTCGTCGAGCGGCGAGACCAGCGCGGACGTCACCGTCCGGCCCCGCAGGACGGGGGCCAGCCCGCCCACGTGGTCGGCGTGGAAGTGGGTCAGCACGAGCAGGTCGATCCGCGTGACGCCGAGCCGGTCCAGGCAGGTCCCCGCGTCGCTCGAGTCCGGACCCACGTCGACGACCACCGCCGATGCCGGCCCGGTGCGCACCACGAGCGAGTCCCCCTGCCCGACGTCGCACGCGGTGACCTGCCAGTCCGGCGGCGCCCGGTGCCCCGCCGCCACGAGCCGCGGGACCGCGAGCACCAACGCGGCGACGAGGGCGGCCCCCGCCAGGCCGGCGAGGCCGGCGACGGCCGCGGTCCGTCGGCGGCCGTGCCGCGCGGCCGCCCGCCGGACTCGCCGTCGCACCTGCCGGACCGCGCGGGGCCCGGCATCGCGCCACTCCCGTCGCCAGCCCTCCCCCGGCGGGCGGCGGAGCACGAGGAGCAGCCCGGCGGCCGTCAGGAGCGCGAGGGCAGCGGCGCCCAGGAGCCCGCCGGACCACGGCAGCCGGGCGCCGGGCACCGCCGCGAACGCCTGGGCGACAGCCGCGATCCACGCCGTCGCGCCGCCCGCGAGCCATGCCACGGGGAACGCCAGCCCCGGAGCCCGCGGCGCGAGCAGCGTGGCCACGAGCCCGAGCACGGTGGCGGGCACCAGCGCGGGCGTCGCCAGCAGGTTGGCCGGCACCGACATGAGGGGCACGTGCGGGTCGAGGAGGAGCAGGACGGGCCCGCATGCCGCCTGCGCCGCCCAGGGCACCGCGAGCGCGAACGCCAGGGGGCGGCCCGTCCACGGCGCGAGCCGCCGCGCCAGCGGCGCGGCCAGCAGCACGAGCCCGGCGGTGGCCGCGCACGACAGGACGAACCCGTAGGACCGGGACAGCCACGGGTCCACGACGAGCAGCGCCGTCGCCGCGGCCGCCAGCGCAGGTGCGCCCGACGACGGTCGTCCGAGCGCGAGCCCGAGCAACGCCGCCGCGCACGTCCACGCCGCCCGCAGCACGCTGGGCTCCGGCCGCACGAGCAGCACGAACGCGGTGGCCGCGAGCACCACCAGGGCCACCCGCACGCCACGCGGCGCCCGCACCAGCGCGCACAGTGCGGTCAACGTCGCGACGACGACCGCGAAGTGCCCGCCCGAGACGGCCGTGATGTGGGTGAGGCTCGTGGCGCGCATCGCCTGGTCGACGTCGTCCGGCAGGCGGCTCGTGTCGCCGACCGCGACGCCGGGCACCAGGCCGCGCGCCTGGGGGGACAGTGGCGCTGTGACGTCGAGCAGCGATGCCCGCAGCGTGTGGGTCGCGCGGAGCACGGCGGACGGCGGCGCGCGCTCGGCGACAGGCCTGGCGGCGGTGAGCCGAGCCAACGGCCCGTCGCCGCCGGCCACCGGGCGCAGCACCCCCGTCACCACCACAGTGGACCCGAATCGCGGGGCAGGGCCGTCCGCGGTGACCTCCACGAGCCCCGCGGCGCTGGACGCCGTGCCCCGGCCGGCCGCCTCGTGGACGGAGACCACCCACCGATACCCGGTGCCGAACACCGCGGGCCGGGCCTCGGACGCGACCCGGCCGACCAGCTCGGTGCGAGCGCCCTGCGCGGCCAGCTCGCGCAACGGGGCCTGGCGGGCCGTCTGCGCGTGGGTGCCGAGCCCCACGGCGGCGATGCACACCAGCACCAGGACGGCCTGCGCTCCGCCCCACCGGCCGACACCCGTCCTGGCCCGCCCCGCTGTCCTCCATCCGGCCTCCCTCCGTTCGGCCCCGGCCCCCGCGCCGGGCGGGGCGGGCACGCCGGCCGGCGCTGCAGCGGCCACAGCGGCACGCACCATGGCAAGCACCGCGACGAGGCTCGCCGCGAGTACGGCAGCGAGCACGACCCCGCGCGCCCACCCCGTGGCGGGGCCCGTGAGCGCCCAGGCCGCCGCCCAGGTGGCCAGGGCGGCGGGAACCAGGCGCAGGTCCACCCGCCGGGCCGGCGCACCCGCACGGGGGACCTCGGCCCCGCCGGCCGGCACGACGTCCCCCTCCCGCATCTCGCCCCCCACCTGAGCGCCGTCCCCGCCCGCGGCGACCTCCCCCGCGCCGGCCGCGACGACGCCGCCCGCGCGGATCACACCGCCCGGCGCGGGGCCGCCGACGGGCACCACCGGTCGGACCACGGTCACAGCCGGACCAGGTCGCGGACCTGCCCCAGCACCGACGGGCCGATGCCCGACACCTCGTCCAGCTCGTCGACGCTCGTGAACGGTCCGTGCTGGTCGCGCCACTGGATGATCCGCCCGGCGAGCGCGGGCCCGATGCCGGGAAGCTCCTCGAGCTCCGCGGCACCGGTGGAGTTGAGCGGCACGAGCCCGCCGGCGGCCGCACCCGTGCCGGCGCCGGTGTCCGCCCCCGTGCCGTCGTCGGCGCCACCCACCGCGGGCCCCTCGCCCGGGCGAGGCACCCGGATCTGCTCGCCGTCGACGACCGCGCGGGCGAGGTTGAGCGCGGCGGTGTCCGCACGCTTCGTGGTCCCTCCGGCGGCGGCCACCGCGTCCGCCACGCGGGCCCCGACCGGCACGGTCACGAGGCCGGGCTCGCGCACCTCGCCCACGACGTGCACGACGACCGTCCCCGGGGCCGCCCCGTCGCCCGCGACGCCGTCGGCTCCCGGCGCCGGCGCACTCGACCCTGCGGGGCCTGCGGACGACGGCGGGCTCGAGGCCGGGGCAGAACCCGCCGGTCCCTCTGCTGCCACCCCGGAGGCCGTCGGGTCGTCGGCCCCCACGAGGGTGATCACGTCGTCCGGGCGCAGCGTCGCCACCACCGCGACGACGACGGCGACGAGGAGCACCGCCACCGACGCCACCACGGCGGCACGCAGGCCCAGGGACCAACGTCTCCGGCTGCGGCCAGGCCCGGCGCGGTCGGAGTCGTCGGCATGGTCGGCACGGTCGGCAAGGTCGGCATCGTCGAGCTGCACGTGTCCGTGCGCGGCGGCGTACGCGGCGGCCACGTGCCGCGCCGACCGGCGGGCGCGCAGCCGCGTGGCAAGCTCGTCGTCCTCGTCGGGCCCGGACGGTGGCGGGACGTCCCGACCCGGCACGGGGTCCCCGTCGACGGCGTCCCGCCCCTCACCGGCGCCGGCCGCGGCCGCCCCTCGGACCGCGTGCCAGGCGGCCAGCCGCGCCGCCGCCTCGTCCAGGGCCGACGGCTCCCCGCCGAGAGCTTCGCGGCGCAGGCCCTCGTCGGGCACGTCGCCGCCGGAGAGGTCGCCGTCGGGCAGATCACCATCGCTGTCGTGCGGGCCGAGGGGCGCGGCGCCGGTGCCCGCGGGGTGGTACGGAAGAGTCGAGGTCACGCGGTGACGCTAGGTCCGCGCCGCTTCCCGTCGACCGGTCGGCAGCACACCTGTGGACGACGCCGAGCTGGGGGCAGGCTCCTCAGCCCGCGAGGCCGCCGCCGTGACCTGAAAGCTCGGTGACGACGACGGCGAGCGCCCCGGGTCCGGCGTGCGCGCCGAGCACCGCGCTCACGGGTGTGACGACCGGCTCCGCGCCGCAGCCGTCCCGGAGCCGCGCGGCGAGCTCGGCGGCCCGGTCCGGCACGCCCAGGTGGTGCACGGCGACGCCGGGCTCCTCGCACGTCTCCGCGCGGCGCAGCGCCAGCTCGACCAGCCGGTCCGTCGCGGCCCGGCGCGTCCGCACCCGCTGGGCCATCTCCAGGCGCCCGTCGCGGACGGCGAGGATGGGCCGCACCCCGAGCGCCGTGCCGAGCGCCGCCGCGGGCGCGGACAGGCGGCCTCCGCGGCGCAGGTGGTCGAGGGAGTCGACGAGGAAGATCGTGGTGCTCGACGCCGCCACCTGGCGCGCCCGGGCAGCGACGGTCGCGGCGTCGTGGCCGGCGGCGGCGCACCGCGCGGCCTCCCGGGCGGCGAACCCGAGCGCCATCGCCACCGTGCGGGAGTCGATCGCCTGCACCGGGATCATGCTGCGCTGCCCGGCGCTCGCCGCCACCCGGACCGTGCCGGACAGGTCCCCCGACAGGTGCACCCCCACCACGGCCCGCGCGCCGTCGGCGGCCAGGTCCCGGTACACGGCGGCGAACTCCGCCGGCGCCGGCTGCGACGTGCTCAGGCGCTCGCCCGCGGCGATCCGTGCGGCGACCTCCTCGGGCGTGATGTCGACGCCCTCGCGCCACGACTCCTCCCCCGCCACCACCCGGAGCGGGACGACGACGGGAGTGTCGGCGCCGACCACGCCCGCGGGCAGGCAGGCGGTCGAGTCGGTGACGACGCGGACGGCGGGCGGGTCGGTGAGCATCGGCGGGGAGTCTACCGACGCCGCCCGGGCGCGCCGGGGAGCACCCGGACGCCCGGGGGCGACGGAGGGTCAGTCCCGGTCGTGCGCGTCGTGCGCGTCGTGCGCGTCGTGCGCGTCGTCGTCGTGGCCCGGCTCCTCTGCCGCGCCCGGCACGCCGGAGATCTCGTTCGGCACGACGTCCAGCGTGGTGGACTTCCACACCGAGCGGGTCTCGACGTCGACGGCGTGCACGGACCGCGTGGCGGGGTCGGTCACGTAGACCGAGCCGTCGAGGGCGAGCACGGCGGGCCGCGGCTCCTGCCACTCGGCGGGCTCCTCCCAGGCGTCGATGACCGGGATGGACGCCTCCAGCTCGCCGCTGTCCGGGTCGATGACGTGCAGCGCGCCGTCCGTGCCGAGCACCAGCGCCTCGCCCTCGTCGCCGCGCGCGAGCGAGCGGAACGTGTAGCTGGCGGGCAGGTCGACCAGCGACAGCGCCGCCGTGCGCGTGTCGACCAGGGACACCCGCGTGGGCCGCTCGAGCTCCGCGTCCGGGTCCACCTTGTAGTCGCCGAGCACGACCGGGGAGGCCGCGGAACCGGCCTGATTGCCGATGCGGCCGTAGGCGTCGGGGGCGTCGACCTTGGTCAGCTCGCCGCCCGCCCAGACGAGGACGCCGTCCTCGCAGCCGAGCACGACGGCCTCGTCGGCCGCGACCGCCTCCCCGTGGACGCCCGGGCACGCGTCGCTCGCCGCCACCTCGTGGTCGTCGGCGTCCAGCACCCGCACGCCGGAGCGCGACTCCTCGGTGCCCTCCGTGACGACCAGCGTGTCGTCGGCGAGCGCCACGGCCACGCCGTGGTGGGCGGACGGCGTGGTGAGCTCGCGCACCGGCGCCTCCCCCTCGGCGACGTGCGCGGCGTCCAGCACGGTCACCTGGCCGGTCCCGTCGTCGAACAGGGCCGTGCGGCCGTCGTGCACGACGACGTGCCCCGGCTCCTGGGCGCCGTAGATGACGTCGGTGAGGCGCGGCTCGGCGCGCCAGTAGTGGTGGTGGTCGCCGTGCGCCTCGCCCCAGGCGCCGAGGTCGAGGGCGCGGAATCCGCCGGTGGTCGAGGCGAGCAGATGACGCCCGTCACCGGCGGGGTTGAGCCGGGTGAAGCCGTCGAGCGGCAGGTCGGCGACCTGCTCCAGCGTCTGCGCGTCGAGGACGACGACTCCGCCCTCGTACGTGAGCGCGAGGCGCGGCGTGGGCGCGGGTGCCTCGGTCGCGGACGCCTGCGCCGGCGTCGTCTCCGGGGATCCGGCGGGGTCGGCGGCCGGGTCGGCGGAGGCGCAGCCGGCGAGCACCGCAGGGACGGACAGGGCGAGCCCGAGCGCCGGCAGGCGGCGGGCACGCAGGCGGTGACGGGTAGGCGAAGGCATAGGTGTCTCCAGGGTCGGGCGGTCGAGGACGCAACTGAGAACGCTTCTCAAGTGCGCGATCAGTGAAGCAGATGTGAGAATCGTTCTCAACTCCCGGACGCCCTCGCGCTCGACGCACCCGCCTCGGCGCCCTGCCCGGAGAGGCCCGCTCGTCGCGCAGGCCGCCCCGCCGCGCGCTAGCGTGCGGCGCATGGCCGAGGGGACACCGCGCACCGACGACGCCGGGCTCGCCGCGCTGCGGGCAGCCGCGGCCCAGGCCGCGGCGGAGGCAGCCGAGGCCAGGGCCGCCGCCGCGCAGGCTGCCCTCGAGGCGGCGGAGGCCGCGAGCCGGACGACGGCGCCGGCACCCGCCGCGGAGCCCACGCCCACCGCCGCGACCACGCGCGCAGCCACACCTTCGCCGGCCACGGCCACACCGGCGACGCCCGACAGCGAGGCCGCGGCACCGGCGTCGTACGCGGACGAGGTGCGCGCCGGCTACGCGTCCGACGGCCCCACCCTGCCGCTGGGCGCTCTCCTCTCTGGCCCGCTCGGCGGCGACCCCACCCCCGACCCCACGGTCCAGGTGGGTTTCCCCCTCGCGACGCTCAACCGGCACGGCCTGGTCGCGGGCGCGACGGGCACCGGCAAGACGAAGACGCTGCAGGGCATGGCCGAGGGCCTGTCGGCCCAGGGCGTCCCGGTGTTCCTCGCCGACGTCAAGGGCGACCTGTCGGGCCTGGCCGTCGCCGGCCCGGACGACCCGAAGGTCGCGGCGCGGGCCGCGAGCGTCGGGCAGGAGTGGTCCCCGACGTCGTACCCGGTCGAGTTCTACTCGCTCGGCGGCCTGGGCACGGGCGTCCCGATCCGCACGACCGTCACCGACTTCGGGCCGCTGCTGCTGAGCAAGGTGCTCGGGCTCAACGCCACGCAGTCCTCCAGCCTCGAGCTGATCTTCCACTGGGCCGACGCGCAGCAGCTGGCGCTGCTCGACCTCAAGGACCTGCAGTCGACGATCGCGTACCTCACCTCCGACGAGGGCAAGGCGCAGCTCAAGGGCATCGGCGGCGTGTCCGCGGCGACGGCGGGCGTCATCCTGCGCGAGATCGTGGGGCTGCAGGCGCAGGGCGGCGACGTGTTCTTCGGCGAGCCCGCGTTCGAGACGTCCGACCTGCTGCGCACCGCCCCGGACGGGCGCGGGCTGATCTCCGCGCTCGAGCTGCCGGGGGTGCAGGACCGACCCGCGCTGTTCTCCACGTTCCTCATGTGGCTGCTGGCCGAGCTGTTCCAGGAGCTCCCGGAGGTGGGCGACCCCGACAAGCCCCGGCTCGTGTTCTTCTTCGACGAGGCGCACCTGCTGTTCACGGGGGCGTCGAAGGAGTTCCTGCAGCAGGTGGTCCAGACGGTGCGCCTGATCCGCAGCAAGGGCGTGGGCGTCTTCTTCGTGACCCAGTCCCCCAAGGACGTGCCCGCCGACGTGCTGGCCCAGCTCGGCAACCGCGTGCAGCACGCGCTGCGCGCCTTCACCCCCGACGACGCCACGGCGCTGCGGGCGGCCGCGCGCACCTTTCCGACGTCGCCCTACGACCTCGAGCGCCTGCTGCAGTCGCTGGGCACGGGCGAGGCCGTCGTCACCCTGCTGGACGAGAAGGGCGCGCCGACCCCCGTCGCGTGGACGCGGGTGCGTGCCCCGCAGGCCTCGATGGACCCCGCGCCGCAGCAGGTGCTGGACGCGGCGGTCGCCGCGTCGCCCGGGCAGGCGCGCTACGGCGCCGCCGTCGACCGGGAGTCCGCCTACGAACTGCTCCAGGCGCGCGCCGCGCAGGACGCCGCCACCCGGGAGGCGGCCGAGCGCGCCGCCGAGCTGGAGAAGGAGGCGGCGCAGGCGCGCAAGCAGGCGGACGCCGACGCCCGCAGGGCGCAGAAGACCTCGCGGCCGTCCGGCTCGACGTCGCGCAGCGGCTCGCGGAACCCGATGGACGCCATCCTCACGACCGTCGGCACCACGCTGGCGCGCGAGATCACCCGCAGCGTCTTCGGCACGCGCCGCCGGCGCTGAGACGACCCCGGGCCCCGACCCCCGTCAGCCGGCCGTGAGCGGCGCCGCGTGCCAGATGCGGTCGAGGTAGTCGCGCATCGAGCGGTCGGAGGAGAAGAAGCCCGAGCGTGCCACGTTGAGCACGGCCGACCGGCTCCACGCGTCCGGGTCGGCGTACGCGCGCTCCACCCGCTCCTGGGCGTCGAGGTACGCCTGGTAGTCCGCGAGCACCATGAACCGGTCCTCGCTGAGCAGGTTGGACACGATCGGCTCGAAGACGGACGCGTCGCCCCCGGAGAACGTGCCGCGCGCGACCAGGTCCAGCGCGCGGCGCAGCGACGGGTTCTCCTCGTAGTACGTCGAGGGCCGGTACCCCGCCTCGGCGATGGCGCTCGCCTCGGGCTCCGTGAGCCCGAAGAGGAAGAAGTTGTCGTCGCCCACGAGCTGGCGGATCTCGACGTTCGCGCCGTCGTCCGTGCCGATGGTCAGCGCGCCGTTGAGCGCGAACTTCATGTTGCCGGTGCCGGACGCCTCCTTGCCGGCCAGCGAGATCTGCTCGGACAGGTCGGCGGCCGGGATCAGCGTCTCCGCGACGGTCACGTTGTAGTTGGCGGGGAACGCGACGCGCAGCACGCGCGAGATGTCCGGGTGGGCGTTGACGACGGCGCCGACGTGGTTGATCAGCGCGATGATCTCCTTCGCCATCACGTAGCCCGGCGCCGCCTTCGCGCCGAAGACGACGGTGCGGGGCGTGACGTCGCCGATCTCCAGCTCGCCGGAGGTCATGCGGTCGTACAGCGTCACGACGTGCAGCAGCTTGAGGAGCTGGCGCTTGTACTCGTGCAGGCGCTTGACCATGACGTCGAGCATCGTGGCCGGGTCGATGGCGATGCCGTCCCGGGCGGCCAGCAGCGACACCAGGCGGTCCTTGTTCGCGGCCTTGACCTCGCGGAACCGGCGACGGAACTCGGCGTCGTCGGCGAGCGGCTCGAGCTCGCGCAGCCGGTCGAGGTCGGTGACCCACCCGTCGCCGATCGCCTCGGTGATCAGGCCCGACAGCCCCGGGTTGGCGAGCTTGACGAAGCGTCGCGGCGTGACGCCGTTGGTGACGTTCGTGAACTTCTCCGGCCAGAAGGCGGCGAAGTCGGCGAGCACCTTGTCGCGCAGCAGCTGCGAGTGCAGCTCGGCCACGCCGTTGACCTTCGAGCCGCCCACGGTCGCGAGGTAGGCCATCCGGACCGACCGCTCGGGGTGCTCCGCGATGATCGACATGCGCCGCACCAGCAGCTCGTCCCCGCACGAGCGCTCGCGCACCTGCGCCAGGAACTCGTCGTTGATGCGGTAGATGATCTCCAGGTGGCGCGGCAGGAGGCGCCCGACCAGCTCGACCGGCCAGACCTCCAGCGCCTCCGGCAGCAGCGTGTGGCACGTGTACGCGAAGCAGCGCTGGGTGACCTGCCACGCGTCGTCCCACTCGAAGCCGCGCTCGTCCACGAGGATGCGCATGAGTTCGGGGATCGCGATGACCGGGTGGGTGTCGTTGAGCTGGAAGACGATGCGGTCGGGCAGGTCGTGCAGGTCGAACCCCGGCGTCAGCAGCTGGTCCAGGAAGTCGCGGATCGAGCACGCCACGAAGAAGTACTGCTGCTGGAGCCGCAGCTCCTTGCCCTGCGGGGTGGAGTCCTCCGGATAGAGCACCTTGGAGATGTTCTCCGCGAACGTCTGCGCCCTGACGGCCTCGGCGTAGTCGCCGTAGTTGAAGATCTTGAGGTCGAAGGCGTGGGTGGCCCGCGCGCTCCACAGCCGCAGCGTGTTGACCCGGCCGTTGCGGTAGCCCGGCACCATGTAGTTGTACGGGACGCCGAGCACCTGCCAGCCGGGCACCCAGCGCGAGCGCTCGCGGCCGTCGTCGTCCGTGTACTTCTCCGTGTGCCCGCCGAACCCGACGGTCACCTCGTGCTCGGGGTGCGCGAACTCCCACGGCGCCCCGTTGTCCAGCCAGGTGTCCGGCTCCTCGACCTGCCGGCCCGCCTCGAACCTCTGCCGGAAGATGCCGTACTCGTACCGGATGCCGTACCCGATCGCCGGCACGCTCATCGTCGCCAGCGAGTCGACGAAGCAGGCCGCGAGCCGCCCCAGCCCGCCGTTGCCCAGCCCGGGCTCGACCTCGACGGCCCGCAGCTCGCCGAGGTCGATCCCGAGGCTGGCCAGCGCCTCGGCCGCGACCTCCTCGAGGCCCGTCGCGATGAGCGCGTTGTCGAGCTGGCGGCCCAGCAGGTACTCCGCCGACAGGTACGCCACCGCCTTGGCCTGCGTGCGGTACTGGCTCACGGTCGTCTGCATCCACCGGGACATGAGGTAGGTCCGCACGGTGCGCGCGAGCGCGAGGTACCGGTCGTTGGCCGTGGCCCGCTCCAGGATCGTGCCCTGGGTGAAGTTGAGCTCGTGCAGGTACTCGCGCACGAAACCCTCGACGGTCGGCTCCGGGCTGGTGATCAGAGGCGTGGTCTCGGTCTCGGTCACGTCCCGACACTACACACGGGCCGCGGCCGCCGTCCCTGCGTGCGCGACGGCCGGGGCGGCGAGGGTCGTCGCCCGGTGCTCGCGCGCGCCCCTGGTCCGGAACAGGGCGGCGGCGAGGAGCGCGCCGACCACGAAGATTCCCGCGGACCACGTGAAGGCGACGTCGTAGCTGTGCACCGCGGCCTGCGCGGCGACGGCCGGCGTCGCGGGCAGGTGGCCCGTGACCCAGGACGTCGCGGCGGTCGCGGCGAGCGTGTTGAGCACGGCCGTCCCGATCGCGCCGCCCACCTGCTGGGAGGTGGAGACCATCGCCGACGCGACGCCCGCGTACGGCCCCTGCACGCCGACGGTCGCCGTCTGGATCGACGGCGGCATCACGCTACCGAAGCCGATCCCGAGGAGCACGAGCGCGGGCAGGACGCCGGTGGCGTAGGTGCTGTCGACGTCGAGCCGCGAGAGCCACAGCATCGCCACGGCGCAGATCGCCAGCCCGACCGGGACCAGGACCTTCGCGCCGAGGCGCGGCAGCGTGACGTTGTTGGACACCTGCGCCGTGGCGACGAGGGCGAGCACCATCGGCAGGAACGCCACGCCCGTGCGCATCGGGTCGTAGCCCATCGTCGCCTGTAGGTAGTAGGTGAGGAACAGGGAGACGCCGAACATGCCGACGCCGGCCACGAAGATCGCGACGTACGAGCCCGCGCGGTCACGGTCGCGCACGATCGACAGCGGCAGGAGCGGCTGCGCGGCGCGGGCCTGCCACCGGACGAAGGCCACGAGCAGGACGACGGACGCCACGAGCGGGCCCCAGGTCCACGGCGAGCCCCACCCCTGGGGCTCCGCCTGCGAGAAGCCGTACACCAGGAGGAACAGCCCGCCCGAGCCCAGCGCGACGCCGGGCACGTCGAGCCGGTGCCGGCGACGCTGCTCGCCGCGGGGCAGCAGCACGAGCCCGGCGACCACGGCGACCGCCGCGAACACGAGGTTGACGTAGAGGTTCCAGCGCCAGTCGAAGTTCTGCGTGAGGAACCCTCCGAGGAGGAGGCCGACAGCGCCGCCCACCCCGGCGATCGCGCCGAAGACGCCGAACGCGCGGCCGCGCTCGGACGGCTCGGTGAAGGTGGTGGTCAGCACCGAGAGCGCCGACGGTGCGAGCACCGCGGCGAAGACGCCCTGCAGCGCGCGGGCCGCCACGAGCATCTCGAAGCTCTGCGCCGCGCCGCCGAGGGCGGACGCCAGGGCGAAGCCGACGAGGCCGACGAGGAACGTGCGGCGGCGGCCGAGCAGGTCGGACATGCGGCCGCCGAGCAGCAGGAGGCTGCCGAAGGCGAGCGCGTAGGCGGTGACGACCCACTGGCGGTCGTTGTCGCTGAAGCCCAGCTCGGCCTGGGCCGACGGGAGGGCGATGTTCACGATGGTCGCGTCGAGCACGACCATGAGCTGGGCGATGGCGACGGTCGCCAGGACCAGCCAGCGGCGGAGGTCCGAGGCGCGCGACGGCGCCGGAGGTGTGGTCATGGAGGATGCTCCCGAGGAGAGGAGGAGGGCAACGCGCCCCGGGACGTGCCGGGCGCGGGTACCATCGACCGTATGCGGTACTCGTCGGTTTCGAAACCCATGAGTACCGGAATTAACGTCGTGTTCACCGACGGCGAACACGGCCGCCGGGGTGACATGCTCGTCCCACCCTCGGACGCACGGACGGAAGGACCATCATGAAGGCCGCCGACGACGTCGTCGACGACGCACCCGCCTCCCCCGCCGCGCGCGGCGGGCGTCCCCGCGACGCCTCCCGCGACGTCGCGATCCTCGACGCCGCCCGCGAGCTCCTCGCCGAGGTCGGGTACGGCGGCATGACGATGGACGCCGTCGCCGGGCGTGCCGGTGCCAGCAAGGCCACGCTGTACCGCCGCTGGACCACGAAGTCGGACCTCGCCGTCGAGGCGATCACCTGCGGCCTGGGCCACGACCTCGACCCCGCCGACATCCCCGACACCGGCTCGCTCGAGGGCGACCTGCTGGCGTTGGAGAAGCTCCGGCGCGCGCGCAAGACGGCGGGTACCGACCGTCTCATCCCCGGCCTGATGGCGGAGGTCCGCTCCGACCCCGAGCTCGCGCGCCAGTTCCACACGAGCTTCGTGCGGCCGAAGGTCCAGCAGATGCGCACGGTCCTCGAGCGTGCCCGCGACCGCGGCGAGGTGCCGGCCGACCGCGACCTCGACCTCGTGAGCGCGGTGGTGCCGGCGCTCATCTCCTACCGCAAGGTGGTCGAGGGCGCCGAGCTGACCCCCGCGTACGTGGAGCGCCTCCTGCGCGAGGTCCTCATCCCCCTGGCGACGGCCCCCTCGACCCGCTGACCTCCGCGCCGGCGGGGCCTACTCCCCCACGAGCGTCACGAGCCGCGACCGACCGGTCGCGTCCTTGATCGCCTGCAGCACGACGTCGGCGTGCGGCTCCAGCGCGCTCACCTTGTCGAGCGGGGCGCCGACGACGAGCTGGAAGCCGAGCCCGCGCCAGGCGCCGACGGCGCGGCCGGCGAACCGGGCGTCGGCCTTGATGAACGCCTCGTCCAGGAAGACCGGCGCGTACCGGGGCCGCTCCGCGCCGGCGTCGCCGAGCTGGTAGCGCAGCGCCGCCCCGACGATGAACGCGACCAGCTCCTGCGACTCGCCGCCGGACTTGCCGGCGATGTGGTCGTACACGCTCACGTGGTTGCCCTCGAGGTCCACGCACTCGGCGCTGACGCGCACGTGGTCGCGCACGTCCACCAAGCGGCGCCGCTCGGGGCTGTCCGGGCGGATGCGGTCGATGAGCCTGGTCATGCGGGCATAGCGGCGTTCGTGCTCGGCGAGCGGCACGTCCCCGGCCGGGGTGGTCGCCAGCTCGCGCAGCTGGCGCCGGAAGGACGCGACGTCGCCCGCCTCGACGGGCGTGGCCGTGATCCGCAGTCGGTGCTCGTCGTCCCGGAACGGCAGCGTGGCGAGGATGGCGTTGACGGGCTCCATGCGGTCGCGGATCTCCGCCACCGCCTGCGCGATCCCGTTGTTGAGCCGGGTGAGCTGGTCGCCGGACATCTGGCGCAGGTGCGCCGACCAGCGGTCGCGCAGCCGGTAGAGCTGCTGGTACTCCAGCTCCTCGAAGATGCGCAGGAAGTCCGCGTAGGCGGCGTCCGGGTCGGCGGTGCGGTTCGGGTCCGGCCACGTGTCGTCGAACCGCTCGAACAGCGCCTGCAGGGCGGCGCGGGCGGCCCGCTCGGTCTCGCGCGCCGTCTCCCGCTCGTGGTGCAGCTCGCGCACGACGGCGGCCACCGCGGTGGTGAGGTCGGCGAGCCCGCCGCCCGGACCCCCGGCGACGCCCGACCAGCCGACCTGCGTCATGAGGTCGGTGAGCCGCCGTTCCTGCTCCGCCGTGAGCTCGACCCCGTCGGCGTCGGCGCGCTCGACGGCGTCCGCCACCTGGTCCACCTGGTCGCTGATCTGCTCCCACGCCGACCCCAGCTCGGTGACGCGGTGCTGGGCCTCCGCACGCTCGCGGTGCAGCTCGGCGACCCGCGCCCGCAGAGCCTCCTCGTCGGCCTTGAGCGCGCGCAGCACGTCGGAGCCCGCGACGAGCGCCTCGAGCCGGTCGCGCCGCTCGGCGAGGCGCTCCTCGGCGCCCCGCACGTCGACGTCGTCCCAGTCGGCGCGCAGGGCCTGGCTGTGTGCGACGAAGTGGTCGGCCTCGCCCTTCTGCCGCAGCCGGGCGCCCGCGAGGGACTCGGCGGCCTGCCGCAGCTCGGCGTGCGCCGCGCCGATCTGCTCGGCGAGCTGCTCGAGGCGCCGGTGGTTGCTGAAGCCCAGCACGGACGACCGGCCCTGGCCGCCGTGCGCGCCGCGCCGTCCCTCGGACGTCTGCCCGGAGCGTGTGAGCGCCAGGTCGTGGCGGTGCAGCTCGGCCGGGTCGTCCACGCAGACGTACGCGAACCGCTCGGCGAGCCGGCCGGCGAGCCAGCCGCCGAACGGCCCCGCCTTGACCTCGAGACGGCCGGGCAGCAGGGTGCGGTCGGCCTCCTCGTGCAACGGCATGCCCGTGGGCACGCCCTCGAAGCGGACCCGGACCGGCGAGCGCACGGCGTCGATCGCGGCGCGGAAGGCGTCGAGCCGGTCGTCGTCGACCAGGATCGTCACGGCGAAGCCCCCGAGGGCGAGGCCGATCGCGTCGCGCCACGGCTCGTACTCGCCCCGGACCTCGAGGAGCTCGCCGACGAACGGCACGTCCTCGGCGCGCATCCCGGCGGCGCGGGCCAGGGCCTCGCGCGCCTCGTGCAGCTCGCGGGGCACGTTGCCGCGACGCGCCTTGAGGGAGGCCTCCTCGCGTTCGAGGTCGGCCAGCGCCCGCATCGCGTCCTTCTCGCGCGCGGACGCCTCGACCACGGCCTCCGACAGCGCGTCGGTGTGCTCGTCGCGGGCCTCGAGGTAACGGCGGGCGTCGGCGTGCAGCGCGTCCAGCTCGCGGCGCGTGCCCACCTCCCGCTCCAGCGGCGCCAGGTGGCCCTCGAGCTCCGCGCGGGCACGACGCACCTCGGCGAGCCGCTGCTCGGCCGTGCGCACGTCGCGCTCCGCCGCCTCGATGGCGTCGCCGCCGTTGCGGCGCTGGTCCGCGCGCACCTGCTCCAGCTCGGCGTCGGCAGCGCCCAGGCGCTCGTCGGCGACGGCGACCCGCTCGGCCGCCGCCTTGTGCTGGGCGCGGTTCTCCGCCTCGGCCGCCCGCAGCAGGTCGAGCTGGGTGCGGTCGCGCCAGGCGGTGAAGGGCGTGACCTCGCCGCCAGGGCCGCCGTCGGGGCCGAGCGCCTCGACCAGGCGCGCCGCGGCGGCGGCCTCGTCGATCGCGGCACGGTGCCCGAGCATGGGCCGCAGCACGTCCACCTGGCGCTGCGCCGTGGTCATCTCGGCGCGCACCTCGCTGAGCTCGTCGAAGTGCTCGACGGCGCGCTCGGCCACGCGGATGGTCTCCGGCTCCTCGAGCACCATGGCCTTGTAGAGCGAGTCGACCGTGGTGATCTGCTGGCCCGCCTGGATGCGGCCCAGCAGCTGCATCGCCTTCTCGCCGTCGCCGGCGGCGCCGATGCCGAGCGCGGCGTGCAGGCGGGTGGCGAACGCCTTGTCGGTGTCGAACGTGGCCAGGCCCAGCGCCGTCAGCCCGGGCTTGGCGAACCGCTGCGCGACCAGCGGCTCCAGCGCACGCAGGCTGAAGTCGGCGTCGACCACGGCGCGCACCGCGACCGTCTCGTCGGTGCGCTGCGCCCCGCGGGGCACGTACCAGGCGCGCAGCGCCGTGAACCGCTCCCCCGACTGCGAGGACCAGGTCATCGCGATCGCCGACCAGGTGTCGGACGTCTCTCCGCGCAGCACGCGGTCCTTGGCGCGCGCCGAGCCGGCGGAGCGCTCCTCGTCCAGCTTGCCGCGGGCGTACGAGACGACGTTGCGCTGCTCCAGCCCGCGCGCCCGGCCGCTGGTCGCCGTGTTCGACGCTCCGTTGAACGGCGTCGTGTGGCTCATCATCAGCGCGATGTACGCGTCGAGCAGCGTCGACTTCCCGGACCCGGACGCGCCCGTGAGCAGCGTCGTCGTGCCCGCGAACCGCACCTCGTGGTACCCGTGGTAGCCGCCCCAGCTGACCAGCTGCATGGAGCGGGCCGTCCACTGCCGCCCGTCCGACGCCGTCGGGATCAGCCCGAACAGCGACTGCTGCATGCGCGGTGCCGCGGTCTGCTCCGCGGGGTCGCTGGTGATCGTCACGCGCGGAACTCCTCGTCCTCGTCGACCTCGTCGGGCTCGTCGTCCTCCGGCTCCTCGGGCGGCACGACGGCGGCGCCCCGCAGCCACGAGGTCAGCTCCCGCAGCCGCTCCACCGGGAGCAGGATCTCCACGACGGGCTGCACCCGGTAGCGACCCTCGGCGACCTCGTCGAGCACGTGCTCGCGCACGAGCGTCGCGACGGCGTTGTCGATCTCGCGGCGCCGCGCGGCCAGGTTGGTCTCGTCCGCGGCGAGGAAGCCGAGCGCGTAGTCGACCAGCTCCTCCGCGTCGACGTGCGCGGCCCGCTCCCCGGCGCCCTGCTCCTGGCGGAACCGGTTGCGCGCGAACAGCATGAGCAGCGTCTCGACCCGCTTGTACGGCTCGTCCTTGAGCAGCACGGGGATGCTGAGGCCCGCCTCGCGCACCTGCCGCTTGTAGGCGATCTCGTAGTCGCGGTCCACGACGAGCTCCACGAAGAGGTCGTGGCAGCGCGACGCGAGCACGTTCTGGTGCGCGAGCAGCGCCTTCCACTCCGCCGGGTGCGCGGCCGCGGACAGATAGCGGCGCTGCAGCACCAGCGCCAGCGCGCGGCGCGCCTCGTACGGCAGCACGCCCGTGTCGCCGGCGAACAGCGCCGCGTCGTCGTCCGCCATCGCCAGGGCCTCGACGAACGGCGCCGCCCCCGGCGCCGCCTCGGTCGCCGTCGCGCCGGTGTCCGTCGCGGTGGTCGTCTCGGTCACGCGTCCTCCTCGTCGTGGGTGCCCGGCACCTCGATCTGCACCAGCGGCACCACCAGCTCGCGGGTGGTGCCGTCGGCGCGCACGGTCGTGACACGGCGCAGGCGGGCGGCGGGCACGTCGCCGTCCACGAGCGCGTCGTCGAGCGCCCCCGGCGCGGCGAGCTCCAGATAGCCCAGCAGCTCGACCGGGCGGCGCAGCTCGGCGGGCGCCGCCGCGAACACCTCGTCGGCGGTCGCGCTCCCCCGCTCTCGCAGGACGCGCGCGGCGTGCGCGGTGGTCTCCTCGTAGCGGGGCCCGCCCATGCCCCGCAGGCCGCCCAGGACCTCCCCGGGCTCTCCGCCCGCGTCGTGGCCGGGGTCGTCGAGGTCGGCCAGGGCGTCCGGGAGGGTCTCGGGGCGCAGGTCGTGCAGCTGGGCGCGGAACCGCCCGAGGCGCGCGCGCTCCAGCCAGCGCAGCGGCTCGACGCGAGCGGCGCGGCCGGACTCGGGGAACCACTCCGCCATCGCGGCGGTCGCCTCCCGCAGGGCGGCGTCGAGCTCGCGGTCGCGCAGCGGGTTGTGCACGGTGAGCTGCTGCGTGATGGTGCGCGACGCGCGCGCCTGGGCGTCGAGGACGCCGTCGACGGAGGCGAGGAGCTGGGAGTACAGCGCACGCACCGCCTCGCGCCGGTCGGCGGGCAGGTCCGCCGCGAACGGGTGCGCGAGCACGGCCCGGACCCGCTCGTCCACCTGACCCAGCAGCTGCGGGTCGCGCAGCAGCTCCATCGCCCCGGAGAACGCGCGCCCCTCGGGCGTGCGCTCCATGAGCGAGTCGGACGCCTCGAGGTAGGCGCCCAGCACCTCGCCCGTGGGCCGCTCGTCCTGGCGCAGGCCCGTGACGATGCTGCGCTGGAGCTCCGCGATCGACTCGGCGACGCGGGCGAAGTCGGCCGGCAGCTCGCGCACGAGGGCGGCGACGTTGTCGAACTGCTCGACCAGCCGCTCGGCGGGCGCCTGCACGACCTCGCCGCCCGCCTCGAGCCGCGCGAGCTCGGCCTCCGCCGCGGCGATCTCGTCGCGGGCGCGGGCCACCTGCTCGCGCAGCGCGCGCTGCTGGGAGGCACGGTCGGGGCGGGCGTCGCGCGCGAGCCCGTCCAGGGCGACGAGCAGCGTGCGGATGCGCGACTCGCTCACCAGGGCGCGCGCCCCCTGGGTGCGGTCGACGAACGCCAGCGCCTCGGCCGCGTGCGAGCTCACCTGGTACTGCTCGACGCCGTCGTCGTCGAGCGCGCGGACGAGCCACCGGCCGGCGACCCAGCGCGAGCAGAGGGCCCGGGCGGCGTCGTCGGGCACGTCGTGGCCGACCGCGCGGGCCTCGGCGAGCAGGTCCTCGACCTCCACGTGCATCTGCTCGGTGGGCACCGTGGCGCGCCCCGGAGTGAAGATCAGGGAGAGGAGGGCGACGACCAGCGGCCCCTCCTTGCGGTGCAGCAGGGCGAGCGCGGGCGTGCCGAAGGCGCCCTGGCTGCGGGCCAGGGCGCCCTCGAGGCGAGAGCCCTCCTGCCGGGACCTCGCGGGTGGCGTCGACAAGCTCAGACGACGATGTTGACGAGCTTCGGCGCGCGCACGATCACCTTGCGCACGGGGGCACCGTCGATCGCGCGGACCACGTTCGGCTCGGCGAGGGCCGCGGCCTCCAGGTCGGCGTCCGAGATGGACGGCGGCACCTCGAGGCGGCCGCGCACCTTGCCCTTGACCTGCACGACGCAGGTCACGGTGTCCTCGACCAGGTACTGCTCGTCGGCGGCGGGGAAGGGCCGGCGGGCCAGCGACCCGTCGTGCCCGAGCCGGGACCACAGCTCCTCCGCGATGTGCGGGGCGATGGGCGCGACCATCAGCACCAGGGGCTCGACGGCGGCGCGCGGCACGCGGTCCAGCGACGTCAGGTGGTTGTTGTACGTGATGAGCTTGGCGATCGCCGTGTTGGGCCGCATGTGCTCCATCTCGACGCGGACGTCCGCGATCGCCCGGTGCATCGCCCGCAGGGTGGCGGTGTCCGGCTCGTCGTCGGTGACGACGACGGCGCCCGTCTCCTCGTCCACGACGTTGCGCCACAGCCGCTGCAGGAAGCGCTGCGAGCCGACGACGGCGCGCGTCTCCCACGGTCGCGACAGGTCCAGGGGACCCATCGACATCTCGTACACGCGGAACGTGTCGGCGCCGTACTGCTCGTACATCTCGTCCGGCGTGACGACGTTCTTCAGGGACTTGCCCATCTTCCCGTACTCACGGTTGACGGTCTCGCCCCGGTACGTGAAGCCGGTCTGCTCGTCGCCCTCGACCTCGCCGGCGGGCACGTAGAAGCCGCGGGAGTCGGTGTACGCGTACGCCTGGATGTACCCCTGGTTGAACAGCTTGCCGAACGGCTCCACCGAGGAGACGTAGCCCAGGTCCAGCAGCACCTTGTGCCAGAAGCGCGCGTACAGCAGGTGCAGCACGGCGTGCTCGACGCCGCCGACGTAGAGGTCGACGCCGCCGGCAGGGCCGGAGGTCGCGTTGTGGCGCGGGCCCATCCAGTACGACTCCAGCGCGGGGTCGACGACGGCGGTGCCCTCCGACGGCCCGTCGGTGGAGTCCGTCGGGTCCAGGTAGCGCAGGTAGTACCAGCACGACCCGGCCCAGTTGGGCATGGTGTTGGTGTCGCGGCGGTAGGTCTTCGGCCCGTCGCCCAGGTCCAGGGTGACGTGCACCCACTCCTCGTTGCGACCCAGCGGCGCCTCGGGGTTCGAGTCGGCGTCCTGCGGGTCGAAGGTGCGCGGCGCGAAGTCCGGCACCTCGGGCAGGTCGACGGGCAGCAGGTGGGACGGGATCGCGACCGGGCGGTCCTGGTCGTCCCACAGGATGGGGAACGGCTCGCCCCAGTAGCGCTGACGGCTGAACAGCCAGTCGCGCAGGCGGTACGTGGTGGTGCCCTCGCCGGCGCCGCGGGCCTGCAGCCACGCGACGACCCGCTCCTTGGCCTCGGCCACGCCCAGCCCGTCCAGGCTGATCTCGTCGTTGGCGGAGTTCACGGTCACGCCGTCGCCCGTGTACGCGCCCGCGAAGTCGTCCGGCAGGCCGCCGGCGGGCTCCACGGTGCGGATCACGGGCAGCTCGAACGCCTCGGCGAAGTCGAAGTCGCGCTGGTCGCCGCCCGGCACCGCCATGATCGCGCCGGTGCCGTAGCCCATCAGCACGTAGTCGGCGGTGAACACCGGCACGGTGGCGCCGTTGACGGGGTTCACGGCCAGGTGCCCGGTGAAGACGCCGGTCTTCTTGCCGGCGTCGGCCTGCCGCTCGACGGCGGTCTTCGACGCCGCCTCGCGGCGGTACGCGGCCACGGCCTCGACCGGGGTGGCGTGCCCGCCGGTCCAGACGCTGCGCGTGCCGTCGGGCCAGGCCGCGGGCACCTCGTCGAGCAGCGGGTGCTCGGGCGCCACGACCATGAACGTCGCGCCGAACAGCGTGTCCGGGCGGGTGGTGAAGACCTCGACCTGCGCGCCCGCGCCGGCCGCGTCGTGGTCGGCGGTGCCGACGACGTCGAACCGGACGTTCGCGCCCGTGGAGCGGCCGATCCAGTTGCGCTGCATCGACTTGACCTTCTCGGGCCAGTCGATCAGCTCCAGGTCGTCGGTCAGGCGGTCGGCGTACGCCGTGATCCGCATCTTCCACTGGCGCAGCTCGCGCTGGAAGACGGGGAAGTTGCCGCGCTCGGAGCGGCCGTCGGCCGTGACCTCCTCGTTGGCCAGCACCGTGCCCAGGCCCGGGCACCAGTTCACGACGGACTCGTCGACGTACGCCAGGCGCTGGGCGTCCACGACGTCCCGGCGCTCCAGGTCGCTCAGGTCGGACCAGGCGCGGCCGTCGGGCAGTGCGCGGGCACCCGAGGCGTACTCCGCCTCCAGCTCGGCGATGCGCCGGGCGCGGCCCTTGCCGCCGTCCGCTGCGGCGTCGTACCAGGAGTCGAAGATCTGCAGGAAGATCCACTGCGTCCAGCGGACGTACTCGGGGTCGATCGTGGCGAACGTGCGGCGCTCGTCGTGCGCGACGCCCAGGCGCCGCATCTGGCGCTTCATGGTGACAATGTTCTGCTCGGTGGTGATGCGCGGGTGCTGGCCGGTCTGCACCGCGTACTGCTCGGCGGGCAGCCCGAACGCGTCGTAGCCCAGCGCGTGCAGCACGTTGTCGCCGCTCATCATGCGGAACCGGCCCACGACGTCCGTCGCGATGAAGCCCAGCGGGTGCCCGACGTGCAGCCCCGCCCCCGACGGGTACGGGAACATGTCCATGATGAAGAACGGCCTGCCCGAGCCGTGCTCGCCGTCGCCGTCCGTGAGCGCGCCGGCCGGGTTGGCCGCCCAGAAGGTGCCGCGCTCCTCCCACAGGTCCTGCCAGCGCTCCTCGATCTGCTGGGCGAGGGCGGGCGTGTAGCGGTGGGTGGGCTCGGTCGGAGCCTCGGATCGGGCGGGTGCGGTGTCGGGCGTGCTCACCCGGCGAGTCTACCGGCCGGGACTGTCGCCCCCGGCCGGTTTTTCACACCCCGAACGACTCGAACAGCGGGCCGCCGACAGCGAGCAGGAGCCAGCCCACGGCGACGACGTAGCCGATGATCAGCACGAGGCCCCGGTTGCGCACGACGGCGCGGCGCAGGCCGTCGCCCACGGGCAGGTGGCGCTCCTGCACCGCGTGCACCACCTGGAACCACAGCAGCGGCCAGAGGATGGTCCACACCACCATGCAGGCGGGGCACAGGCGGACCAGCGCGTAGAAGCTCGTCCACATGAGGAAGAAGATCAGCAGCTGCGCCACCGCGGTCACGGCGAGCAGCGACAGGTGGTACCACCGCGGCAGCCGTGCGCCCGCGAGGAGGACGACGCCGGTCGTGACCACCACGGGGAACGCGGCGACGCCGAGGTAGGGGTTGGGGAAGCCGAGCAGCGTGCCCTGCCAGGACATCATCGCGACGCCGCAGTCGAGGAAGACGTTGAAGCTGCAGCTCGTGACCCGGTTCGGGTCCAGCAGCTTGAGGTACTCCTCGATGGCGAGCCACGACGCGGCGCCGAAGCCGATCGCGCCCAGCACCGTCAGCAGCACCCCGTAGGTGCGGGCCGTCAGGCCGCGGGGGCCCGCCGCGGGCGCGGCCTCGGCCACGTCGTCGGGGGCGTCGTCGGGGAGGTCGTCCTGGGTCGCGTCGCGCACGCTCGGGCTCACGGGCGCGACCGTACCGCACGTTCCTGGGGGCCGCGCGCGGCGCCCGCGGCCCGCCCCTCGGGCAGGTCAGCCCGCGTGCGCGACCCGCTGCCGGCCGAAGGCGAGCACCATCGCCAGGCCGACGATCGTGAGCGCGAGGCCCACCCACGCGGGCGCGAGGTACCCGTACCCGGCGGCGATGACGAGACCGCCGAAGAAGGCGCCGCTCGCGTTGCCGATGTTGAGGGCGGAGTGGCACAGCGCGGCGCCGAGCGACTGGGCCCGCGGCGAGAGGTCCATGAGTCGCGTCTGCATCGCCAGGCCCAGCACCTGGGACGCGACGGCGAGCAGGAACAGCCCGACGACGGCGGGCACCGGCGACGTGGCCGTGAGGGCGAAGAGGACGAGCGACAGGGCGGTCGCGACGAACCCCCCGACCACCGTGCGGAGCACGTTGCGATCCACGAGGCGCCCGCCGAGCAGCGTGCCCACCGTCATGCCGACGCCGAACACCGCGAGCACCCACGGGACCGCGCTCTCGGACATGCCGGCCACGCGCGTGACGGTGGGCGCCACGTACGTGTAGACCGCGAACAGCCCGCCGAAGCCGATCGCGCCGGCGGCGAACGAGATCCACAGCGGCCCGTTGCGCAGCGTCGCGAGCTCCTGGCGCACGCTGGAGTCGACCGGGCCCCGCTCCGGGACGAAGCGCCAGATGCCGAGCAGGGTCACGGCCCCGAGCACGCCGATGACGACGAACGCGGCCCGCCACCCCAGGCTCTGGCCGACCGCGGTGGACAAGGGCACGCCCACGACGTTCGCGACCGTCAGGCCCGTCATCATCATGGACACCGCGTGTCCGCGGCGGCCCGGCCCGGCCACGGCCGCCCCGACGGCCGCGCCGACGCCGAAGAACGCGCCGTGCGGCAGCCCGGCGAGGAAGCGCCCCGCGACCAACCACTCGATCGACGGCGCGGCGGCCGACAGCACGTTCGCCACGGTGTAGAACCCCATGAGGCACAGCAGCAGCCGCTTGCGGGACATCCGCGCGGCCGCCACCGTCAGCAGCGGCGCCCCGACCACGACGCCGACCGCGTACGCGGTGATGGCATGGCCGACCACGGGGTCGCTGACGCCCAGGCTCGCGCCGATCTGGGGCAGCAGCCCCATGGTGGCGAACTCGGTGGTGCCGATGGTGAATCCGCCGACGGCGAGCGCGAACAGCGCCGCCCCGACGTGCTCCGGGCGGGGCGCGCGGGTGGTCGCCCCCCGGGGAACGGTCGTCTGGGTCACGGTGCTCTCGCTCTCGACGCGCGGTTACCGAGCCACGCGCAGCTCGGCATGCGCGGCCCGAAACGATTCGACGACGCGGCACGGAGGAGCCGTGCGCACGTCGTCGGGGAACCGGGTCAGCCTACGCGGGCACCACCCAGATGCGCGAGGCCGCCAGCAGGCCGAGGTCCACGGCCCTCTCGCGGCCGTCCGCCTCCCACGCCACGCCCACGGTCCCGGCGAACTCCCGTCGGGACGTCAGCCGCACCGGGAGGTCCAGGTCGATGCCCAGGTCCGCCAGGTAACGCAGGGCCTCCGGGTCGGCGTCCGAGATCCGCGCGACCACTCCCCCGGCGCCCGCCTCGAGGTCGACCAGCGGCACCGCCGCCGGCCGCACCACGCGGCCGTCGGCGAACGGGATCGGGTCGCCGTGCGGGTCCCGCTCCGGGTGCCCCAGGCGCGCCGAGATCCGCTCGACCAGCCGCTCGGACACCGCGTGCTCCAGCACCTCGGCCTCGTCGTGCACCTCGTCCCAGCCGTACCCGAGGTCGCGCACCAGCCACGTCTCCAGCAGGCGGTGGCGCCGCACCATGACCAGCGCGTAGCGGCGGCCCAGCTCCGTCAGCCACACGCCGCCGTACGGCTCGTGGCCCAGCAGGCCCTGCGTCGTGAGGCGGCGCACCGTCTCCGACACCGTCGACGGGCCCACGCCCAGCCGGTCCGCCAGCAGCCCGGTGGTCACCTTCTCGTCGGACCACTCCTGGGCCGACCACACCGCCTTGAGGTAGTCCTGGGCGACGGGGGTCAGCTCGTCAGGGTCGACGGCAGGGTCGACGGCGGGGTCTTCGGCACGGGCGGGCAGGGCAGGTTCGGGCACGTCCCGAGCCTATCCGGCGCGTTCGGACGCCGTCCGACGTCGGCTCACCCGACGAGCCTGCGGCGGACCTCCTCGAGCTGCGCCGGGGCGACGCCAGACCCCGTGAGGTACGCGGCGACCCCGCCGTAGCGGTCCTCCAGGTGGGCCACCGTGTTCAGCATCGTGCCGGGGTCGCACCCCTCGGTCCGCGCGTACTCGTCGGCGACCCGCTCGGGCGCCACCCCGGCGACGCTCAGCAGGAGCGCCACGAGGACCCCGGTGCGGTCCCGCCCGGCCTGGCAGTGCACGACGACCGTCCCCGGCGGTGCCTCCACGACGGCCCGGAAGGCGGCACCGATCCGCCGGCGATGCCCGTCCAGCATCGGCGCGTAGGTGTCCGGAGGGGGCACGTAGGCCAGCACCTCGGCGACCATCGGGACGTTTTGGTAGACGGACTCACCGACGAACGGGCTCGGCTGCTCCCCGCACTCGGTCCGTCCCCTCAGGTCGACGACGCGGCCCACCCCGCCACGGCGGACTGCGGCCACCGTGGTCGCCGTCAGGCGTTCGTGGCTGCCGGACCGGAACAGCGCGCCCTCGCGGACGCGACGCCCGTCGGCCGTGGGAAGACCGCCGAGATCACGCGCGTTGCGGCAGCCGGACCAGTCGACGATCACGACGGCAGCGCGTCGTCCGACGGGGGCACGATCGCGGGCACCGGCTCGCGCTCGCCGACCGTGGCGTCGCCGTCGGGCGTGACGCTCACCACCTGCACGTCCACCATGCGGCGCGACTCTGGGTCGAAGCGCAGCACGGTCATCTGCGCGGTGCCGTGCAACGGCCCGACGGTGGGCTGGTTCGGCGCGGCGCCGGCGGTGGAGCCGTTGACGTACCGGATGCCCTGGCCCACCTGCTCGGGCCCGGACCGCTTGTGCGTGTGCCCGGACACCTGGAACGGCACGCAGCCGGTGTCGAGGGCGTCGAGCCCCACGGCCGGCGTGTGGACCAGCAGCAGGTCCACGTCGCCGTCGTCGCAGGCGGTGGCGGCGAGGTCGGCCGCCTGCTCCTCCGGGGTGCGCTCGCGCGCCACGCTGGTGCCGCCGCCGACGCGGGTCTCGAGGGCGTCCCGGTCCCCGAGGATGCGCATGCCCTTGACCTCGACGACGTTGCCGTCGAGCACCGTCTGGCCGCGCGCGGCCTCCTGGGCGGAGGTGAGCTGCGAGTCGTGGTTGCCGTCCGCCACGACCATCGGGACGCCACGGGGCGGCGCCGTCGCGAACGAGTCGACGCAGACCTTCTCCACGGACGTGCCGTTCGTGGTGGTGTCGCCGGCGTTGAGGACGACGTCGACGCCCGCGCGCTCCGCGGTGGTGCGGATCAGCGGCGTCATGCCCATGTTGCAGTGCAGGTCGGACACGACGAGCAGGGTCACGAGGTCCTCGTCCGGCGTCGACGGCGTGGACGGCGTGGACGGCGTGGACGGCGTGGACGTCCCCGAGGGCGGGGACGCCGAGGGCGAGCCGGAGGCGTCCGCCGGGTCGGGGTGGGTGGCGTCCCACGCGTCCCACGCGGCGACGAGGTCGTCGTTCGCGGCGGCGTAGAACTCCTCGTTCTGGCGGTAGAGGTTCACGAGCTGCCCGCCGTAGGTGTCCACCACCCCGGCGAGCCGGCCGGTGATCGTGGCGCCCTCGAGCGCGGTGCCCGCGAACACGGGCGACGCGGGGCGGCCCTGGGTGTCCGGCCGCGCCACTCCCCCGGACACCACCGTCACGACGACGAGGCTCGTCACGGCCACGCCCGCGGTGATCTCCCAGGTGCGCGGGGCGAGGCGGGCGGACAGCTCGCGGCGCCGGGCGGCGCCGAGCAGCAGCTGCAGGCCGACGCCGGCGGCGACGACGACGTTCGCGGCGACGAGGGTGCGCCACCCGGCGTCCCAGAGCAGGGCCCGCGCGACCGTGCTCACCGTCTCCTGGGGGCTGGAGAAGAACTGCAGATAGTTCTGCAGGTCGCCGGAGAGCATGTCGAGCGTGCCCGCCTGGTCGACGGCGGACAGGTCCGCCGGGATCTCCTTGACCACGACGTCGAGCCCCAGCCCGAGAGGCAGCGGCGAGTCGATCTCGAGCGTGCCCAGGGGACCGAGGTCGGCCACGACCAGGCCGTCGGTGTCGACCGCGTACACGGCCTCGTGCGGGCCGAGGCTCAGCTCGGCCTGCGCCGTCGTGACGCCGAAGACGAGGCAGGCCAGCGCGGCCGCCACCGAGACGAGGGTCCACCGCACCCACCGCGGCGGCGTGCGCCGGGCAGGGCCTGCCGGGCCGGACGGGCCGGACGGGCCGGACGGGCCGGACGGGCCGGACGGGCCGGACGAGGCGGTAGGGCGGGCGGGGGCGTCAGGGTCGGGCGTCTCGTCGTGCTGGTCGCTCATCGCGTCCCACCTTCGCGGAACACCGGCGACGGCGCCACCCTGCTCGCAGGGTGACGCCGTCGTGCCCGCAGGTCAGGACCGCTCGTCGCGCAGCGTGGTCAGGGCGATCCCCGCCGCGACGAGGACCGCGACGAAGCCGATCACGGACGTGACGACCACGCCGCTGCCGAACGCCGCGTGGGCGGAGTCGAGCAGGGCCTGCGCCTGCCCGGCGGGCAGGTCGGCCGCGACGCTCGTGGCACCGCCGAGGGTCTCGGCCGCCGCCGCGGCGTCGGCCGCGGGCAAGCCCGCCGGCACCACGACGTGGGAGTGGTACGACCCGGTGAGGATCCCGCCGAGGACGGCGGTGCCCAGCACGGCGCCGACCTCGTACGCCGTCTCGGAGATGGCCGAGGCCGCGCCCGCCTTCGCCGCGGGCACGGTCGAGACGATGAGGTCGTTCGACACGGTCTCGGCCGAGCCGACGCCGATCGCGAGGACGACGAACGCGAGACCGAGCCAGACCGACTCGCCGCGCCCGGCGACGAGCGCCGTGACCAGGTAGCCCACGGCCGACATCGCGAGGCCGGCGGCGACCACGTGCGACGGGCGCACCCGGCGCACGACCTTCACCACGGCGAGGCCCGCGACGACCATCGCGACGGTGCCCGGCAGCAGCACCATGCCCGCCTGCACCGGCGACAGGCCGATGACGAGCTGCAGGTCCTGCGAGACGAAGAACAGGAAGCCGACCAGCGAGAACACCGACAGCAGGTTGACCAGCACGCTGCCGGTGAACGCCGGGACGGCGAACAGCCGCACGTCGAGCATGGGGTCCGGGCGCCGCAGCTGGCGGCGCACGAACAGCACGCCCATGAGCAGGCCGACGGCGATCGCCGCGAGGCCCAGCGAGGGCAGCCCGCCCTTGGCGAGGGTCTTGATGCCGAACACGACCGGGGTCATGGCGGCCATCACGAGGACGATCGAGACCGGGTCGAGGCGACCTGGGGCGGGGTCGCGCGACTCGGGCACGAAGATCGGCGCGAGCACGAGCAGCAGCGCCAGCACGGGCACCGCGAGGAGGAACACGGAGCCCCACCAGAAATGCTCGAGCAGCAGGCCGCCGACGATCGGGCCCACGGCCGAGCCCGCGGCGAAGCCGGCGGCCCAGATCGCGATGGCGAGGCGGCGCTCGTCGCGGTCGGTGAAGACGTTGCGCAGCAGCGACAGCGTGGACGGCATGAGCATCGCGCCGAAGAAGCCGAGGCCGGCGCGGGCGGCGATCAGCGCGCCCGCGGTGGGCGCGAACGCCGCGACCGCGGACACGGCGGCGAAGCCGACGGCCCCGATGAGGAGCAGCCGGCGGCGGCCGACGCGGTCCGCGACCGACCCCATCGGCACGAGCAGGCCGGCGAGGACGAGGGGGTACACGTCGACGATCCACAGCAGCTGCGTGCCGCCGGGGGCCAGGGCCTCCGAGATCTGCGGGAGGGCGAAGCTGAGGACCGTGTTGTCGATCGAGACGAGGAGCACCGGCAGCATCAGCACGGCGAGGGCCGCCCAGCGTCGCCCGGCGGTCTGCAGACCGTGGGGGCGCGCGGGGAGGGTGGGGCGTCGCGCGGCGGAAGGGGCGCGGTGCGTCGTCACCTGGGTGGAGACCATGAGGTGCCTTTCACACACTGCGGGACGGCCGGGGCGACATGGTGATGCCGAACTTCCGTACCGTCCAGCCGGTACAGTAACACCCCGCCACTAGGCTGTCGACATGCCGCCTCCCCCCGCCGCCCGAGCCAAGGTCCTGCGCGCGTTCGCCGAGCTCCTCGTCGAGTCCGGGGAGCGGTCCGCGACCCTCGAGGCCGTCGCCGAGCGGGCCGGCGTCTCCAAGGGCGGCCTGCTCTACCACTTCCCCTCCAAGGACGCGCTCGTCGACGGCCTCCTCGACCACCTGGGCGTCCTCACGGCCGCCGACGTCGAGGCCATGCGCACCGCGCCCGAGGGCGCCTCGGACTACCTGCTGCGCACCTCGACCGTCATCGGCGGCGAGTTCGAGGTCGTCTACCTCGCGGCCTCGCGCGTGGCGCAGGGCGCCTCGCCCCGCGCCCGCGCCGTCCTCGACGACGCCCAGGCCGCCTGGACGGCGGCCGTCCGCGACGAGCTCGGCGACCCCGTGCTCGCCCAGGCCGTCTCCCTCATGGGCGAGGGCCTGTACGCCCTGGCGTCGGTCGGCGCGAGCGGCCCCACCGACCAGGAGATCGACGACCTGCTGACTCTCGTGCGCGAGGTCGCCGCCGCGCGCGGCGCGGACGACAGGACCTGAGCCGGGCTCAGCCCGTCTTCCGCTCCGCCGTCTTCGCCGCCGGCTTCTTCGCCGGGCTCTTCTTCGCCGGGGCCTTCGTCGCGGCGGCCCGCTTCGCCGCCGGCTTCTTCGCCGGGGCCTTCTTCGCGGGAGCCTTCTTCGCCGGCGCCTCGTCCTTCGACGCCTTCCCGCCCTTCGTGCCGGAGACGCTCCGGCGCAGGGCCTCCATGAGGTCGATGACGTCGGCGTCCTCCTTCTCCGGCTGCTCGCCGAAGGTCTCGGAGGTGTCGAGCGCCTCGCCCTGCTCGATCTTGGCGTCGATGAGCTGGCGCAGCTGCACCTGGTACTCGTCCTCGTAGTCCTCCGGAGCGAAGTCGGCCTCGTAGCTCTGCACGAGCTGGCCCGACATCGCCAGCTCCTTGTCCGAGACGGTCACGGACCCGTCGAGCGACGGGAACGCCGCCTCACGCACCTCGTCGGCCCACAGCAGCGTCTGGATCACCAGCACCTCGTCGCGCACCCGCATCGCGGCGAGCCGGGTGCGCTGGCGCAGCGCGAACTTCACGATGGCGGTGCGGTCCGTCTCCTCGAGCGTGCGGCGCAGCAGCACGTACGCCTTCGGGCTCTTCGAGTCCGGCTCGAGGTAGTAGGTGCGGTCCAGCATGATCGGGTCGATCTGGTCGCTCGGGACGAACTCGACCACCTCGATCTCGCGGTTCGCCTCCGCCGGCAGCGCCCCGAGATCCTGCTTGGTGAGCACCACCGTGCGCTCGCCGTCGTCGTAGGCGCGGTCGATGTGCTGGTAGGCCACCTCCTCGCCGTCCAGCTCGCACACGCGCCGGTAGCGGATGCGCCCGCCGTCCGCGTCGTGCACCTGGTGCAGCGGCACGTCGTGGTCCTCGGTCGCGCTGTACAGCTTGACCGGCACGTTGACCAGGCCGAAGGTCACCGCACCCTTCCAGATCGCCCTCATGTGACCATCGTCACGCGAGCGGGCGGACCGCGCCAGGGCGCGCCGTCGCAGGCCCGCGGGTGCCGGGGGGCGCGCCTCCGTCGACACGCTCGAGCGCCGCGACGACGACGCCGACCGACGTCAGCCGACCAGGCCGAGCACCCCCACGACGCCGACCAGCACGGCGAGCAGCATCGAGACGCCCACCAGCACGGCGTGCACGGTGAAGAAGCGGGTGGGGCGGCCGGCGTCGTCGCGGGCCCGCGGGTCCTTGGTCACCCGCCGCCAGAACGAGGGCCACACCAGGAGGTTCCACACGGCGGCGACGAGCAGGACGAGCGACCAGACGACGGGGAGATCCACCCGACGAGTATCCGGCATCGCGGCGGGTGAAACTGCCGCGTCCCGGACCCCGGCAGGGGAGTTCCCCGATTCAGCGTCCGCCGCCGAGGGATGTGCTGATCGCCATGTGCCGATGTCCCAGGCACCACACCTCGGGAGGACGTCATGGACGGCGAGAACAGCAGGGTGGAGCAGCTCGAGAGGCACGTCGGCGAGCTCAGGCGCGACCTGGACCGCACGCAGCAGCGCGGACGACGCCAGCACTGGCTCGTGCTGGGCGCCGTCGTCGCCCTGGCGACCACGGCGAACGTCGCACCGGCCCTCGCCGACGGCTCCGACGGCGGGACCGGCGGCGGGACCGGCGGCGGGACCGGCGGCCAGGCCTCGACGAGGATCGCGCCCTCCGTGGCGGCCGGCTCCATCACGACGTCGAAGATCCGCAACGGCGCCGTGACCACGCCCAAGCTGCACGACGGCGCGGTGATCAGCCGCAAGGTCGCGAACGGCTCGCTCACCGGGGCGGACGTCAAGAACGGGTCCCTCACCGGGACCGACGTCAGGAACGGCAGCATCGGGGCGAGCGACCTCGCCGGCTCGGTGATCCGACCGAAGGCCGTCGGGCGCGTCAGCGAGCAAGGTGCCGAGCTCCTGGTGCGACCGTCGACGATCGAGGTGGAGCACCCGGCGACCGGGTTCTACTGCCTCGACATCCCCGGCGTGGACGCAGCCACCTCGCTCATCACGGTCAACACGCGCGCCGGCGAGTACAACAACCTCTGGCGCCCTGGCGGCGCCTACTGCGCGCCGGACGAGTTCGAGGTCATCACCTACGTCAGCGCGAGCTACATCAACGCGGAGTTCACCTTCGTCGTCTACTGACGAACACCAGCCCCGGCGGGACGGGCCTCCGGACCGGTCAGAGCCCGACGGCGTCGAGCTTCGCGCTGAGCTCGGCGTCGGTGGGCTCGACGAAGAACTCGCCGTCGGGGAACACCACGACGGGGATGTTCTTGCGGCCGCTGATCGCCTCGGCGTCGTCGGCCCGCGTGGGGTCCGCGACGAGGTCGACGTTCACGTACTCCACGCCGCGGGTGTCGAGCACGCGCTTGGCGCGGCGGCAGTCGCCGCACCACTGCGCCCCGTACATCGTGAGGGTCGCGGGGCGGCGCAGGTCGTCGGTCGTGGTGGTGTCCGTCATGGCGCACACGATACCCCCACGGGGTTAGTGCTCGGGTGTCAGTGCACCGAGAATCCGCCGTCGACGTGGATCGACTGCCCCGTCACGTACGCGGACGCGCCGCTCGCGAGGAAGACGGCCGCACCGGCGAAGTCCTCGGCCAGGCCGTTGCGCCCCACCATCGTGCGTGCCGCGAGCGCCTCGACCCGCGCCGGGTCGGACTGCAGCCGCGCGTTCAGGGGCGTGAGGACGAATCCGGGCACGAGCGTGTTCGCGGTGACGCCGCGGCTCGACCACGCCTCGGCCTGCGAGCGCGCCAGTGACTCCAGCCCGCCCTTCGACACCCCGTAGACGCCCGACTGCACGAACGCGCGGTGCGCCTGCTGCGACGAGACATGGATCAGTCGGCCGAAGCCGCGCTCCGCCATGGCGGGCCCGAAGCGCTGCCCCAGCAGGTGGGGCGCCTCGAGGTTGACGGCCATGGTCGCGTCCCAGGTGGCGTCGTCCGTCTCGCCCAGCGGCGGGCGCAGGTTGATGCCCGCGGAGCTGACCACGACGTCCGGCTCGCCGAAGACGGCGGCCGCCTCCTCGGCCGCGGCGCGCACGCCGGCGCGGGTGCCCAGGTCGGCGCTCACGCGGTCGGCGGTGCAGCCGTCGGCGCGCAGCTCGGCGACCGTGTCGTCCAGCTCCGGCTCCCTGCGGGCCACGACCACGACCTGCGCACCCGCCCGCGCCAGCGCCCCCGCGATCGCCCGGCCGATGCCGGAGCTGCCGCCGGTCACCAGGGCGACCCGGCCGTCGAGGGAGAACAGGGAGGCGAGGTAGGAGTCCGGCACGCGGGCCACTCTGCCATCCCTGGTCGCGGGTCGGCGCACGCCGTGCCTCAGCCCTCCGCCGCGGCCGACGTCCACAGGAGCCACGCGAGCTCGACCCGGTTGCGCACGCCCGCACGGTCGATCGCCGCGCTCACGTAGGCCTTGACCGTGGACTCCGCCAGGTGCAGCCGTAGCGCGATCTCCGCGTTGGTGGCGCCCTCCGCGAGCGCCGTGACGACGTCACGTTCGCGCGGGGTCAGGGCGGCGAGCCGTCGTGCGGCGTCCTCGCCGGCCTGGCGCCTCGCCCGGCCACGCCGGAGCTCGGCGGCAGCCATGTGCGCGACGCCGGGCGAGAGGTAGGTCTCCCCGTCGGACCGTCCGTGGACGGCACGCAGCAGGTCGTGGGGGTCGCCCGACTTGAGGAGGAACCCGTCCACGCCCAGCTCGATGGCGTCACGGACGTACTCGGACTCCCCGAAGCTGGTCAGGATCAGCACCCGCGGGCCGTCCCGTCGGGCCCGGAGCCGGCGGAGGGTGGCGATGCCGTCCAGGACCGGCATGCGCACGTCCAGGACGACGACCTCCGCGGCCCAGCGGTCGAGCAGCGCCAGCGCCCCTCGGCCGTCGCCCGCCTCGCCGACGACGGAGACGCTCGCGTCGCTGGCCAGGATCTCGCGCAGGGTCTGCCGGACCCGGGGGTCGTCGTCGACGATCGCGACCCGGACGGCGCGGGCCCCGGCAGCAGCGGCGGTCACAGGAGTCAGAGGGGTCACAGGAGCGGCATCTCGCTCAGGTCGGTCACGCGCACGACGGCCCCACCGGCCGTGCACACCTCGAGCGTGGCCATCGCGAGGGGCACGTTGCCGTCGGTGTACTGCCGGCAGTCCCACCCGGGCCCGGGTCCCGGCGCGCGGGCGAGCCTGACCGGGGCCTCCCGTACGGGAAGGCGGTCCGCCGCCTCGGCGGCGGGCATGCCGACCCGGAGGGCGGCCGCGTCCACCGGTTCGACGGTGGCGTCGTGCGACGCCCACGCCCAGTAGCCGACCCCGCCCAGCAGCACCAGGACCGCGGGAAGCACGAGCGGACCGACCAGCGCCGCGAAGGGCCGGCGTGCGCCGGCACCGGCGCGGACGGCCTCGGGAGCGGCTGCGGGCTCCGGCTCGAGCGTGGCGCGCATCGGCAACCGCGCCTCGACGCGGTGCCCGTCCCCGTGCGTGGACACCTGCCAGGCTCCGCCGATCGCCTCGACCCGGCGGCGCAGGGACTCGAGGCCACGACCCTCTCGCTCGTCGCGGGCGGGCGAGGGACCGCCGGAGCCGTGCGTCCGGACCTCGAGGGTCACCGTGTCGCCCGCGCCCCGGACCGCGACGGTCACCGCATCGCCGGGTGCGTGCCTCGCGGCGTTCGTCAGGGCTTCGCGCACCACCCGGTGCGCGGTGACGCGCGTCGACACCGAGGCCCGGGCGAGCGCGTCCGGGTCGCCGTCGAGGTGCACGTCCGCGCCCGCGCGGCGGAACCGCTCGACCACCGCGGCGACGTCGGCCTCGGCCGGGTCGGCCCAGGGCGTGCGGTGCAGCGTGGCCACCGTCTCGTGCAGCATCACGACCGCGCGCTCGGCGTCGCTGCGCACCTGGCCGGCGAGCAGCGACTCGTCCCCGGTGGTGCGGAGCTGCAGCAGGGCGGCGCGCATCCCGATCACGCTCAGCTCGTGGCCGACGAGGTCGTGCACCTCGTCGGCGAGCTGCCGCCGTTCGGCGACGCGCCGCGCCGTCTCCTGCTCGCGCCGGTAGCGGTCGCGGAGGTCGCGGTAGCGGACCACGACGTACAGGCCCGTCCCGCCCACCAGCAGGGCGAGCTCGCCGAACGCGAGCAGGATCCAGCTCCGGGACTGCCAGGCCAAGGCGCCCACGACCACCTGGGCCGCGACCAGGAGCACCGGCCACCAGCGTGCTGCACCCGAGCGAGCCATGGGGACGAGGTTAGGCGTCACGCCGCTCGACGCTCACCACGGCCGCGCCGACGCTCGCGACGACCCAGGCGAGAAGCACCAGCAGGGCCGCCCACCGGGCGTACGGGTCACCGGTGCCGGAGACGAGCGCACCGCCCGCCACCCCCGGGAACACCTTGCCCGTCGCCACGGGGGCCGCCAGGGTGAGGACCAGCAGCACGAAGGCCGCGCTCAGCGCGGCCACCCCGCTCCGCGTGAGGAACCCGAGGGCCACGGCCACCATCGCCGCGCACGCGAACACGCCCGCCGTCACGACAGCCGCCTCCGCCGCCGGGACCGTGGCCCGTGGCGCGTCGCCCAGGGCGAGCCCCGTCGCCGCGAGGCACAGCGGGCCGGTCAGCAGGCCGGTGAGCCCGCCGAGGAGCCCCGCGACGGCGGCCTTGGTGAGCACCACCACCCACCGGCGTGGGTGGGACAGGAACGTGGTGGCGATCTGACCGCTGGCGTACTCGGGCGTCACGAGCTGGAGGGCCGCCAGCACGACGACCATCTGCGCGAACGCGGCGGACGACGCCAGGACCTCCGCGACGGGCACCAGGGTGCCGGCGGGGATCTCCCCGGTCTGCATCGCGCGGACCTGGTCGTTCGCCAGGGTGAACGACGTCGCCACGGCGAGCAGCACCGCCCCCGCGAGGCAGGCGGCCGGCGCGCGCACCGACCACGCCTTCCCCCATTCCGAGCGGACCAGGGCGACCACGCCCGACGACGTGGCGCCCACCTCGACGGTGGCGTTCCCCCCGGACATCAGCAGGCCTCCACGCTGGCGACCTGCTGACCCCGGTCGCCGACCAGCGTCAGGTACCCCGCCTCGAGGTCCGACGTCTCCCGCGCCAGGTGCAGCACCGTGAGCTCGGCGCCGCGGGCCGCGAGCCCCACCTCCCGTTCGGTCGCGCCGGTGACCCTCCACGCCTCGTCGTCGCCCTGGTCGTCGACGGGCCGGATCGTGGCGTCGGGCAGCAGCGCCCGCAGCCGGTCGCCGGCGCCGTGCTCCGCCGTCCGCAGGACCACCTCGTCGCGAGCCCGGCCCGCGAGCTCGGCCACCGTCGTGTCGGCGAGCAGCCGCCCGCCGCCGAGCACGACGACCCGGTCCGCCACCAGCTGGACCTCGCTCATCAGGTGGCTGGAGATCAGCACGGTGCGTCCCTGGTCGGCGAGCAGCCGCAACAGCTCCCGGATCCACCGGACGCCGTCGGTGTCCAACCCGTTGACGGGCTCGTCCAGGACGAGGGCCGCCGGATCGCCCAGCAGCGCCCCGGCGAGACCCAGGCGCTGCCCCATGCCCAGGGAGAAGCCGCCCGCAGCGCGGTGCGCGACGTCGGCGAGCCCGGTCAGCTCCAGCACCTCGTCGACCCGCGCCCGTGGGATGCCGTGGGTCTGCGCCACGCTCGTCAGGTGGGCCCGTGCCGACCGCCGACGGTGCACCGGGCGGCCGCCCAGGTGGGTGCCGAGCACCCGCAGCGGCCACCTGAGGTCCCGGTAGCGGTGACCGGCCACGGTCGCGGACCCTCCAGAGGGACGGTCGAGGCCTACCAGCAGCCGCATGAGCGTCGACTTGCCCGCCCCGTTGGGCCCGAGCAGCCCCGTCACCGTCCCCTCCTCCGCGCCGAACGAGACGTGGTCCAGGGCCGTCACCGGCCCATAGCGTTTGCTGATCTCTGCGAACTGAAGCATGGGCACCACGATGACGAGCCCGCCCGGGCGCCCGGTACCGCCGAAAGTACGGAGCTCCGGTCGGCCCCGGTCGTGGGGCCGCTCGTGCGCCCCTGGTGTCGTCTACGGTCGGACCGTGGACGACACCAGGGCCGGCGACGAGGTCGGCGAGATCACCGGGGTCCAGGTCAACCTCTTCTGCTCCGACGTCGAGCGGTGCGCGCTCTTCTTCGAGGCGCTCGGGATGCGGCGGGCCTTCCGGTACCCGCCCACGGGCACGCCGTCGAAGGTCGAGGTCGAGGGCGCGGGGGTCCGTGTCGGCTTCGACGCCCTCGACGTCGCGAACGAGATCGCCGACCTGGGCGTCGTGGCCCCGCAGTCGCGGTCCGAGGAGGTCGCCGTGTGGGTGACGGACGTCGACGCGCTGCACTCCCGTGCCGTCGCCGCCGGCGGGCGCTCGCTGCGGGCGCCGATGGACGGCCCGGACGGCCGGCTCCGGTATGCGTGGGTGCTCGATCCCGAGGGTCACCAGGTCAGGCTGCTGCAGGAGCGGTAGACGCCGACGCCCCCGGCGCCGATAGCCTCGGGCGATGGCAGACGACGAGGTCCGTGTGGTGTGGCGCAAGTTCGACGGGGGCCTGCACTGGCGCCACCCGATGACACGACTGGGCGAGGACGAGTTCGGCGTGTGGCTGGGGGCCACGGCCGGCACGGTCTACCGCCGGGGCGAGCCGGGTCAGGAGACCGCGGTCCTGGCGGTCGAGGACGACCGGGTGCTGCTCGTCCCCCGCGACGCCTGGTGGACCGCCGAGTTCCAGGCGGACCCCGCGCACCTGGACGCGTACTGCGACGTCGCGACGCCGGCGACGTGGACGCACCACGCCGCGTCGCCGGACGAGGTGACCATGGTCGACCTGGACCTCGACGTGTGCCGCGTCCGCGGCGACATGTCCGTCTTCGTCGACGACGAGGACGAGTTCGCGGAGCACCAGGTGCGGTACGGCTACCCGGCCGACGTGATCGAGAAGGCGGAGGCGGCCGCCGCGTGGCTGGCCGTGGCCCTGCGCGACGGCGTCGAGCCGTTCGGCAGCCACTACCGCACGTGGCTCGACCGGCTCGACCAGGTCGACCGGCCCACCACGGCCGCCGAGACCGGGGACCTGCGGCCCGCGTGACGTCCAGGGCTCACCAGGCGCCAGGGCGAGGCCGCCGCTACTGTCGCTGACGTCGACATCGCGACACTCCGAGAGGCGGCAGTCATGGCAGACGGGCAGACGTTGGCGCAGGCCAGCGGCAGGACGTACCCCCACCCGCAGTGGGTGGAGACCACCTCCCGGCTGGCCTACGTGTGGGCGTACCCGATGGTCAACATGGCCGCTCGGCGTGACCGCCTCAGCGCCGCCCCCGAACCCGGCCGGCTGGGGGGCGTGCTGCCCGCGTCGCCGACGGGTCAGGTCGCCATGCTGAACGACTACATCGACCCGGGGCAGACGTTCATCGCGTGCCCGAACCAGGACGTCGTGTACGGGCTCGGGTACTTCTCCCTCGACGAGCAGCCCGTCGTCGTGCAGGTACCGGACTTCGGCGGGCGCTTCTTCGTGTACGCGTTCTACGACGCCCGCACGGACCAGTTCGGCCAGGTCGGCTCGATGTACGGCAGCGCGCCGGGCCACTACCTCCTGGTCGGGCCCTCCTGGGACGGGTCGGTGCCGGACGGGATCGTCGAGGTGATCCGCTGCCCCACCACCCTCGCGAACGCCATCCCGCGGATCTTCATGGACGACACCGCCGAGGACCGTGCCGCGCTCCAGCCCCTGGTCGACCAGGTGACGGTCTACCCGCTGTCCGAGTTCACGGGCGGGTGGCGCACCAAGGACTGGTCCGACGTCCCGACCTTCCCCGCCGGCGCGGGCAACGGCGGCGAGGAGACCAAGTGGGTCCGGCCGGAGACGTTCTTCGACGAGCTGCCGAAGGTGCTGAGCACCATCCCGCCCCTGCCGGGCGAGGAGGCCCTGTACGGACAGTTCACCGCCCTGCTGGAGGCGCGCGGCCGGTACGAGGACGTGCGCGCGGCCTCCGACGCCGCGGTCCGGGACGCGGACGACACCCTCATCAAGGGGTTCATGCGCTGGGAGTACAACGGAACCCCCGAGGCGCACGGCTGGAACCGTTCGCAGCACAACTCGCAGTGGGGCCTCGACTACTACAACCGCGCCGCGACCGCCCGGTCGAACATGTTCGAGAACCGCCCCCCGGAGACCCAGTACTTCTACACGGACACCGACTCCGACGGCGGCGACCTGCACGGCGCCCAGCCCTACGTGGTCACGTTCGCCGCCGGGCAGCTGCCGCCCGTGGACGGATTCTGGTCGCTCACGCTGTACAACGCCGCGCACTTTTTCTTCCCCAACGACCTGCGCCGATATTCCCTCGGCACCAAGAACAAGAGCCTGGTGCACGGCGACGACGGCTCGCTCACCCTGTACGTGGGCGCCGCCAGCCCCGGCGGGGACCACGAGGCGAACTGGCTGCCGGCGCCCGACGGGCCGTTCTCGCTCTACCTCCGCGCCTACGGCGGTCAGGAGCCGGTGCGCGACGGCTCGTGGACCCCGCCGGCGATCCGTCGAGCCTGAGGTTCGCCGCAGCACCACGCCCGAGGCGCGCACACCGGGACCTCGCGCGACGATGGCGCCATGGCACGCGTGTCGTCGAGCAAGCCCCAGACGGTCACCGTCGAGGGTCGCCGCCTGCAACTGACGAACCTGGAGAAGGTGTACTACCCCGCCACGGGGACGACGAAGGGCGAGGTGCTGGCGTACCTGGCGCAGGTGGCACCGGCGCTGCTGCGGCACGCGGCGTACCGGCCGGCGACGCGCAAGCGGTGGCCGGACGGCGTCGCGGGGCAGATGTTCTTCCAGAAGAACCTGGACGCGTCGACGCCGTCGTGGGTGCCGCGCCACGCCATCCGGCACCGCACGTCGACCAACGACTACGTGCTGGTCAACGACCTGGCCACGCTCACCTGGCTGGGGCAGACGGCGACGCTGGAGATCCATGTGCCGCAGTGGCGGTTCGGGCGCACGGGAGCGCCGATGCCCCCGGACCGGCTGGTGCTCGACCTCGACCCGGGGCCCGGCGCGGGCCTGGCCGAGTGCGCGGAGGTGGCGCGCCTGGCGCGCGACATCCTGCGCGGCATGGACCTCGACCCGCTGCCGGTGACCAGCGGCTCCAAGGGCATCCACCTGTACGCCGCCCTGACCGGCCAGGACGACTCGCTGACCACGGACGCGGTGTCCGCCGTCGCGCACGAGCTGGCGCGCCACCTGGAGTCGGAGCACCCCGACCTCGTGGTCAGCGACATGAAGAAGTCGCTGCGCGCGGGCAAGGTGCTCGTGGACTGGTCGCAGAACAACGGGGCCAAGACGACGATCGCGCCGTACTCGCTGCGCGGCCGCGACGAGCCCACGGTCGCCGCTCCGCGCACCTGGGACGAGCTCGACGACCCGGGCCTGCGCCAGCTGTCGTTCACGGAGGTGCTGGAGCGGCTGGAGCGCGACGGCGACCTCCTGGAACCACTGGCCGCCGGGCACCTCGCCCAGCTCGAGCCCACGGCGGAGCGCATGGCGACGTTCGAGCGCACCCCGGCCGAGAGGCTCGAGACCTACCGCGCCAAGCGCGACCCGGACAGGACCCCGGAGCCGTTCGGGCCCGAGGCGCCGGGCGAGCGCGAGGGCGCCCCGACGTTCGTCATCCAGGAGCACCACGCGCGCCGCCTGCACTGGGACTTCCGCCTCGAGCACGAGGGCGTGCTGGTGAGCTGGGCGCTGCCCAAGGGTGAGCCCACCGACCCGGCGCAGAACCACCTCGCGGTCCAGACGGAGGACCACCCCCTGGAGTACGGGTCGTTCGAGGGCACCATCCCCGCGGGCGAGTACGGCGGCGGCGAGGTGACGATCTGGGACGCCGGCACATACGACCTGGAGAAGTGGCGCGAGGGCGAGGTGATCGCCACCCTGCACAGCGACCGTCGCGGCTCGCGGCGCCTCGCCCTCATCCGCACCGGGGGGCGCGGCGGCGACGACCAGAACTCCTGGCTGATCCACCGCACCAAGGCCCAGCCGGGCGACGAGGAGGGCGGCGAGGATAACGAGGAGACCGCCCCCGCGCCGCGGGCCGGGCGGAGCGAGCGGGCCGAGAGGGGCGCGCCGGCGGAGCACGACGCGCCGGCCGAGGCGCCGCGCCCGATGCTCGCGACGACGGCGCCGCCGGGCGAGCTGGCCCGGCTCGACCCGGACGACTGGGCGTTCGAGGTGAAGTGGGACGGCTTCCGCGCGGTCGTGGAGGTGCTCCCCGGCCCGGACGACGAAGGACGCTCGGTGCGGCTGACGTCGCGCTCGGGACAGGACCTCACGGTGACGTTCCCCGAGCTGCGGGCGGTCGCCGACATGGTCTCCGACGACGACCTGCCCCTGGTGCTGGACGGCGAGATCGTCGCCCTCGACGCGGACGGGCGCCCGTCGTTCCGCCGCCTGCAGCAGCGCGCCAACCTCACCCGGCCGCGCGACGTCGAGAAGGCGCGCCGCGCGGTCGGCGTCGACCTGGTCCTGTTCGACGTCCTCGTCGTCGGCGGGCGCGCGATGACCGACCGGCCGTACGCCGAGCGGCGCGCGGAGCTGGCGCGCGTCGTGACGCCGCGCCGCCCGGTGCACATGCCGGACGCCCTCGACGGCACGCTCGACGAGGCGCTGGAGACCAGCCGCCTCATGCGGCTCGAGGGCGTGGTCGCCAAGCGGCGCCGGTCGCCGTACACGCCGGGCCGCCGCTCGCGCGACTGGCTCAAGATCAAGCACGCCCGCACCCAGGAGGTGGTCGTGGTCGGCTGGCGCCCCCTGCACGCGGGCACCGGCCGCGAGGACGCGCGCGTGGCAGGGTCGCTGCTGCTGGCGGTGCCGGGCGACGACGGCGTGCTCCGCTACGTGGGCAAGGTCGGCACCGGCTTCAAGGAGGCCGACCGGAGGGAGGTCGTGCGGCGCCTGCGGGCCGTGGACGACGCGCCGCTCGACGGCGTGCCCCGCGCCGAGGCGGTGCACGCGCGCTGGGCGGCACCCGAGCGGGTGGCCGAGGTGACCTACGGCGACTGGACGAGCGACCCGGCGGACCTGGGCGCGGCGGGCGACAGGGCTGGCGACGGGGCCGGCGACGGGACCGACCACGAAGGCCCGCGGCTGCGGCACTCCGTGTGGCGCGGGTGGCGCGACGACAAGCGGCCCGCGGACGTGCGCGTCGAGGGCTGAGCCCGGCGGCGACGCCTCAGCGCACCGTCTGCCCGCGCAGCGCGTGCGCGACGGCGGCCGCCCGCGACTCGACGCCGAGCTTGGCGTACACGTGGGCGAGGTGCGTCTTGACGGTCGCCTCGGAGATGAACAGCCGCCGCCCGAGCTCCCGGTTGCTCAGCCCCTGGGCCAGGAGCGTGAGCAGCTCCGCCTCGCGCGGCGTGAGCGCGCTGCCGGGGTTCTGGGCCTGCTGCAGCAGGCGGGACGCGACGGGCGGGGACAGCACGCTGCGCCCGACGACGGCGCCGCGCACGGCCGCGAAGATCTCGGCGGGCGGGGCGTCCTTGAGCACGTAGCCGATGGCGCCGGCGTCGACGACGCGCACCACGTCCGCGTCGGTGTCGTAGGCGCTGAACACGAGCACGGGCACGTCCGGGTGGGCGGCGCGGATGCGACGGGTGGCGGCCACGCCGTCCTCGGCCGCGCCGAGCTCGAGGTCCATGACGACGACCGCGGGGCTCAGCCGGCCGACGGCGTCGAGCGCCTCATCGGCGGTGCCGGCCTCCCCGACCACGCTGATGTCGGGCTGCGAGTCGAGCAGGGCGCGCAGCCCGGCGCGGACCACGTGGTGGTCGTCGACGAGCAGCACGGTGATCGGGTCGCTCATGCGTCCTCCTGGCTCGTCGGACCGGTCCGGGGGCCCGCCGACGTCGTGCGCGGCGCGGGAAGCTGCACCCCGACGACGGTGCCGTCGCCGGGCGCGCTCTCCACGGTGATCGTGCCACCGAGCTGCTCCACCCGCTGGCGCATGGCCCGCAGGCCGAACCCGCCCTGCCGTCCCGATCCCGCGGCGGCCGCGCGCGAGGCCACGGCGTCGACGTCGAAGCCGCACCCGTCGTCGAACACGTCCAGCGCGACGGCGTCGGGCAGGTAGGTGAGGGTCAGCCCGAGCCGTGCCGGGCCCGCGTGCCGGTGCACGTTCGCCACGGCGCTCTGGGCGATGCGCGCGAGCGCGTGCGCCACCTCCGGCCCGACGGGCACGGGCTCACCCACCACGGTGAGCTCGGCGTCGGGCACGTGGCGCCGCGCGGCCGTGCGGATGGCGGCCTCGACGTCCGCGGGCGCGACCCCGCCGGTCGCCGGGGACGGGTCGACGAGGTCGTGCACGAGGTCGCGCGTCTGGCCGAGGGAGGCCCGCACGGCGACGGCGGCCTGCCGCGCGTCGTCGCGGGCGGCGTCGGGGTCGACGTCCCAGCGCTGGTCGGCGGCCTCCAGCCTCAGCACCGCGGAGGACAGCGACTGCGCCACCGTGTCGTGGATCTCGCGCGCCACGCGCTCCCGCTCCGCGAGCACCGCGACCTCCCGCTGCAGCCGCACGCGCTCGCCCGCCTGCCGCACGATGGCGTCGTAGGCGAGGCTCAGCAGCACCGCCACGACGAGCGGCGCGACGGCCGCGGCCCAGTCGCTGCGGCCCGACAGGTCGAAGAGCGCGACGCCGGTGACGACCGCGACACCCCCGACCAGCACGTGCGCGGCGGGCACCCGCACCAGGCTGCGGCACACGAAGAACAGCGGGATCGCCGACCAGGCAAAGCTCGGCGCGACGAGCACCAGCGCGGCCCAGGCCACCAGCAGCACGCCCAGCACGGCGTCGACGACGAGGCGCCACGCGGCCGGCCGCCGCGCGAGCACTACCAGCGCCGCGTACGCGGCGGCCACCGCCAGGAGGAGCGCGACCACCAGCCACCAGCGGCCGTCCAGGCCGTGGTTGGTGAGGTAGCGCGCCGCCGACGTCGCGACGAGCGCGGCGAAGGCGAGGTGCACCCCGCGGGTGAGTGATCCGGGCACGGTCAGCCACGCTAGCCCGGCGGCGGCGGTCCGCACCTCATCCGTTCGGACGACCCCGCGCGCCCCGGAGGCCCGATGCGCCACGGACACGACCGCCGCGAGGGTGGCCGCATGACCTCAGGCGCGACGCTCCGTGGCCGCGCTGCGGCTGGTGCCCAGGTGCTCGGCCGCCAGCCGGGCCGCGGCCTCCTCGTCTCCGGCGCGGACGGCGTCCAGGAGGGCGCGGTGCTCGTCGGCCATGGCCGCGAGGTCGGTGTGCTGACCGAGCAGCCAGCGCACGCGGCTGGCCGTCACCACGTGCAGCTCGGCGAGGACCGGGTTGCCCGCGGCGTCCACGACCCGCTCGTGGAAGTCGGCCGCCGCCCGCCGCGCGGCGGGCGCGTCGCCGGCCCGTGCGGCCGCGTCCTCGCGCTCCCACGCCTCGGCGAGCGCGGCGAGCTGCGCCTCGGTGCGGCGCCGCGCGGCGAGCCGGAACTGCAGCGGCTCGGTCGCCTCCCGCACCTCCTGCAGCTGGGCGACGTCGACGTCCGTGAACTCTCGCACGACGGCCCACGTCCGCGGCCGCGGGGTCACGAGCCCCTCGGACACGAGGGTGCGGAGCGCGTCGCGCACCGGGATGCGGCTCACGCCCAGTTCGGCGGCCAGGTCGCGCTCGACGAGCCGGCTGCCCGGCTCCCGCGTGCCGTCGACGATCTGCTCGCGGACGGCCCGCGCCACCCGGACGGACTCGGGCTCGAAGACCGCGGCGTGCTCGGAGGACATGCGCTCATCCTGCCAGCCCGCCCCGGAGGCAAATGGCATACCATTCCGTGGCGACCCTGCCGCCCCGCCGAGGAGGAACCCCGATGACCAGCTCCCCCACCACCGTCTCCGTGCTGCGCGACGTGCGGCCCTGGGGCGGCGAGCGCTCCGACCTGCACGTGGCGGACGGCGTGATCACCGCCGTCGCGCCGCACGACGCGGCGGCGCCCGCCGCAGGCGCCGCCGGCTCCGACGGGGTGGTCGACGGGGGCGGGCTGCTCGCGCTGCCCGGCCTGGTCAACGCGCACGCACACGTCGACAAGTCGTGGTGGGGCAAGCCGTGGGTGAGCTACGGCGGCGAGGGCGGCACGCAGGGCCGCATCGCGCACGAGCGGGCGCACCGCGACGAGCTCGGCATCCCCGGCGTGGACGTCACGCTGGCCGTGCTGCGCGAGTCCGTGCGCACGGGCACGACGGCGGTGCGCACGCACGTCGACGTCGACCTCGGCGTCGGGCTGCGCGGCATCGAGGTGGTGCGGGAGGCCGTCGCCGCGCTGGGCGGCGCGGTGCACGCGGAGATCGTGGCCTTCCCGCAGGACGGCGTGCTGCGCCGCCCGGGCGTCCTGGAGCTGCTGGACGAGGCGGCCGCCGCGGGCGCCGAGCACATCGGCGGCCTGGACCCCGCGTCGATCGACCGCGACCCGGTGGGCCAGCTCGACGGCCTGTTCGCGATCGCCGAGAAGCGCGGCGTCGGCATCGACGTCCACCTGCACGACGGCGGCGACCTCGGCGCGTTCCAGATCGAGCTGATGATCGACCGCACCCTGCGGGCGGGCCTGCAGGGCAGGGTCAACGTGGCGCACGGCTTCGCCGTCGGCCAGCTCGCCGGGTCGCGCCAGGCGGACCTGATCGCCGCGATGGGCGAGGCGGGCATCACCATGACCACGGTCGCGCCGATCGGCGCCGCGCCCCTGCCGCTGCTGGCGCTGCGCGCCGCGGGCGTGCCGGTGGGTCTCGGCACCGACGGCATCCGCGACCTGTGGTCCCCGTACGGCACCGGCGACCTGCTGGCCCTCACCACGCAGCTCGCCCGCCTGTCGGGGCTGCGCTACGACGAGGACCTCGTCACCGCCGCGCGCGTCGCCTCGGCCGACGCGGCGCGGTTCGTGGGCCGCGAGGTGCACGACCTCGTCGTGGGCGCGCCCGCCGACGTCGTGCTCGTCGACGCCGAGAACGTGCCGGACGCCGTCGTCCGCGCGCCGCGGCGCGCCCTCGTCGTCGCGGGCGGCCGGGTGGTGGCCCGCCACGACGAGGTGCTGGTCTGACGCCCGGCGCCGGTCGACCTCAGGCGGCCGCGGCCTCGCCCGTGAGGTCGTCGGCCGTGGCCACGACCACCCCGTAGAGGTCCGCGACGGTGGCGAGAGCCCCCCGGTGCAGCTGCGCCGCGCGGGCCTCGCCGGCCGCGCTCGCCAGGGGACGCGTCGCGCACGCCGCAGCCACGACGGTGGGCCGCAGCCCGCGCAGGAACGCGCCCTGGGCGGTGAACGTCACGCACATGTGGGTCATGAAACCGACCACCACGACGTCGTCGTGGCCGGCCGCGGCGACGAGGTCGCCCAGCTCGGTGCGGACGAACGAGTCCGGCGCGGTCTTGGTCACGACGGCCTCGCCGGGCTCCGGTGCGACGCGCGGGTGGATCTGCCCGAGCTCGTCGTCCAGGTCGTAGGGCGACCCGGCGCCGCCGTCGTGGCGCACGTGGATCACCGTGGCGCCGGCCGCGCGGGCGCGGGCCAGCAGGTCGGCGGCGGCGTCGAGCGCCGGCTCCCAGCCGTCGAGCTCCAGCACGCCACGCGTGTAGGTGTTCTGGTAGTCGACCAGGATCAGGGTCGACCCGGCGAGCGACGCGGGGGTCTGGTCCAGGCCGGAGAGGTCGCGCAGCGTCGTGCTCGTGCTGGTCATGGGGGTCCTTTCGCGAGCGGGCGGGGCGCCGTGCGGCGCCGCCCCTCCACGCTACGAAGCCGCTATCGTGTCGGCAATGTCGTACAACCTGCAGATCCGGACATCGTGATGGGGGCGTCGTCGTGATGGCGCGGCTCGTCGTGGTCACCCTGTTCGAGGGCGTGGACCTGCTCGACGTCACCGGGCCGGCCGAGGTCTTCGCGCTCCTGGCGCGGGAGCTCGACGGACCGACGGGGTACGAGGTGCTGCTCGCCGCCGAGACCGTCGACCCCGTGCGCACGTCCGCGGGCGTCCGCGTGCTGCCCGACGCCACCTTCGACGACCTCGCCGGGCGGCGGGTCGACACCCTCGTCGTGGGGGGGGGGGGCGCCCGGGGGGGGGGCGCCCCGCCCCGCGGGCGGCGCGGCCCCCCCCCCGGG
>NZ_JBHWYY010000008.1:54116-109674 GCF_042728595.1 Isoptericola sp. NPDC060185
CGCCGACCCCTCCCCCCCCGTGCGCCCGGCGGGGGGCGTCCGCGTGCTGCCCCCCCCCACCTTCCCCCACCTCGCGGGGGGGGGGGTCCACACCCTCGTCGGGCGGGGCGCGGCCCCGGTGGCCGGCGCCCGGCACGTGCGGGCCGTCGTCGACCCCGCGCTGGTGCCGCGTGTGCGGGCGCTGGCCGACGGCGCGCGCCGCGTGACGTCGGTGTGCGTCGGTGCGCACGTGCTCGCCGAGGCGGGTCTGCTGGAGGGCCGCCGCGTCACCACGCACTGGTCCACCGCGCAGCAGCTCGCGGCCGAGCACCCGGGCGTCCGGGTCGACGTCGACCCGATCTTCGTGCGCGACGGCGACGTGTGGACCGGGGCCGGGCTCACGGCGTGCCTGGACCTCACCCTGGCGCTGGTGGCCGACGACCACGGCCAGGAGGTCGCGATGCGCGTGGCCCGCCAGCTCGTGATGTATCTCAAGCGGCCCGGCGGGCAGAGCCAGTTCTCCGTCGCGACCGACCCGCGCGCGACCACCCGCCGCGTGGACGACCTGCGCCACCACGTCCTGCAGAACGTCGCCGCGCCGCTCACGGTCGCCGAGCTCGCCGAGCAGGCGCACGTCAGCGAGCGGCAGCTGACCCGGCTGTTCAAGACCGAGCTGGGCACCACGCCCGCGGCCTACGTCGAGTCCGTCCGCGTCGAGGCGGCCCGCCAGCGCCTCGAGACCACCGACGACACCCTGGAGCGCGTCGCCGCCACCTGCGGGTTCGGCACGACCGACACCCTGACCCGGGCGTTCCGGCGCCGCCTCGACACCACGCCCGCGCAGTACCGCGCCCGGTTCCGCCTCGCGGGCTGACGCCGGCGCCCGCGACCGGCCCGAACGGGTCCGGAGTCAGCGCCAGCGCTCGAGCAGCCGCGCGACGGTGGCGGTCGCGCGGTCCAGCACCCCGTCCGTGCCGGCGGAGGCGGCCGTGAGCAGCGCCGCGTCGACGACGTGCGCCACGAGGTCGACGTCGCGCGGGTCGGCGCACGCCGCCTCGAAGCCGGAGGCCGCCAGCACGGTGCGGGCGGCGGCGAGCAGCCGGGGCCGCGAGCGCCGCATGATCGGCTGCAGGGCGGGGTCGCGCATCGCCGTCATCATCGGGTCGAGCCGCCGGGCCACGACCGTGTCGTCGACGTGCGGGGCGTACAGGACCTCGACGAGCAGCCGCGCCGTCGTGGCCGCGGAGCGCCGGCGGTGCGGCAGCGCCTCCGCCGCGGCCTGCGCGGACGCGCCGCGCAGCTCCTCCGCCGCCTCGACGGCCGCGGCGACGAGGGCGGCGCTGCTCGGGAAGTAGTAGGACGCCGAGCCCTGCGGCAGGCCCGCCGCCTCGGCGACCCGGCGGTGCGTGACGGCGCCGAACCCCTCGTCGATGAGGAGCACCGCGGCCGCCTCGACCATCCGCCGCTGCTTGTCGGCGCCGCGGTCCTGGACCATGCGCCGCCGGCGCGGCCGGTCGCTCTCCGTCACGTCGCCCATCGTAGGCGGGCTGCCGCCGCGGCGCAGGAATTATTCATACGCACGTATGGTTCTCGCGATCGACAGACCCGCCGCCGGCGGCACGAACCGAGGAGATGAACCGACATGGCCACGGAAGGCCTCGTGATCGACTGGGCGCAGATGCCCACCTACAACACCGTGATGTCCGTCGCCGTGGGCGCCGGGCTGCTGCTGCTCGTGTGGCTCGGGCGCGAGCTGCTGCGCTCGCCGAAGAAGGTCGTGGCCGAGGGGTGGGCGCTCGCCTTCGGCGTGCTGGGCCTGATCCTCACGGCCACCGGGCTGCACATGACGCTCACGTGGCCCCTGGCGGCAGGCGGCTTCCCGTTCGACAACATCATCTTCGGCGAGACGAGCCTCGCGTTCGGCGTGCTCCTGCTCGCCGCCGCGTTCTACCTCTGGACGCGCGGCAAGGAGGCCCTGGCCCGCGAGGACGCCACCGACCACCTGCGCGCCGTCGCCCGTCCGGTCTCGGTCTTCGTGCTCGGCATGGGCCTGGGCCTCGTCGCCATCGCGATCGCCGGCGTCACCTACCAGCTCTTCGCCGCCCCGCCGCAGGAGCCGATCTCGGGCGCCTTCGCTGCCTACCCGCTGGTCGAGGCGATCTTCATGTCCGGCCTCATCGCCCTGGTCGGCCTCGGCGCGATCCTCTTCCCCCTCGCGCTGCGCGACGGCGCCGGCCGCGGCCTGCGCGTCGTCGTCGGCTGGGCCTGGGGCCTCGCCGGCCTCGCGTTCCTGCTGTTCGGCGCGATGAACTTCTTCACCCACATCGGGCTCATCGTCAACACGATGGGCTGACGCCGACGTCACACCGGACGGGCCGGGCCCGCGGGAAGCCCCGCGGCCCGGCCCGTGTTGTGCGCACCATGCGAGCCATCACCTACTCCCGCTTCGGCGGCGCCGACGTCCTCGAGCTCACCGAGCAGCCCGACCCCCACCCCGGCGCGGACGCCGTGCTCGTGCGCGTGCGGGCCGCGTCCGTCAACCCCGTGGACTGGGTGGTGCGCCAGGGCCATCTCGAGGGCCTGATGGACACCCAGTTCCCGGTGATCCCGGGCTGGGACGTCGCGGGCGTGGTGGAGCAGGTCGGCCTCGACACCCCGGAGTACGAGGTGGGCGACGAGGTCTACGGCTACGTCCGCAAGGACTGGGTGCACGCCGGGACGTTCGCCGAGCTCGTGGCCGCTCCCGTGCGCACCCTGGCGCGCAAGCCCGCGTCGCTGAGCTTCGAGGAGGCCGCCGCGGTCCCGCTCGCCGGCCTCACCGCCTACCAGTCCGTGCTGCGCTCCGGCGTCCGCGAGGGCCAGACCGTCCTGGTGCATGCCGCGGCCGGCGGCGTCGGTTCCTTCGCGGTGCAGATCGCGCGCAGCCTCGGCGCCCGCGTGATCGGCACGGCGAGCGAGGCCAACCACGACTTCCTGCGCGGCCTCGGCGTCGAGCCCGTGACCTACGGGGACGGCCTGGCAGAGCGCGTGCGCACCCTCGCCCCGGGCGGCGTCGACGTCGCCCTCGACTACGCCGGCGGCGACGCCGTCGCCACGAGCGCACAGGTGCTGGCCGACGGCGGCACGATCACCTCGATCGTGGACGCCGCGGCCCGCACCGAGCACGGCGGGCACTACGTGTGGGTGCGCCCGTCCAGCACCGACCTCGAGGCGCTCGGCGCCCTGATCGACGCCGGCAAGGTCTCGGTGGAGGTGGGCCAGGTCTTCGACCTCGCCGACACCGCCGACGCGCACCGCGCCAGCGAGTCGCGGCACGGCCGCGGGAAGATCGTCGTGCGCGTCTGACGGGTGGTCGCGGGCCCGGGCGGGCCGGCGAGCCGCGTGCGGGGCGGGGCGCCGGGCGGCACGCTGGGCACATGACGCCCTTCTCCCCCGCCGTGTACGCCGACCGCCGCCGCCGGGCCGCCGCGCAGGCCGCCGCCGCCGGCCTCGCCGGGGTGCTCGTCACCCCGGGCCCCGACCTGCGCTACTTCCTCGGCTACACGCCGTCCGCGGACACCGAGCGGCTCACGCTGCTGGCCATCCCCGCCGACGGGTCCGACGCCGTCGCCGTCGTGCCGAAGCTCGAGGCGCACGACCTCGAGGTCGGCGCGGTCGGCGGCATCGAGGCCGTGGCGTGGTCCGACGGCGAGGACGAGCACGCCGTCGCCGGCCGGCTCCTGCGCCCGGACGGCCGGTACGCGATCAGCGACGCTGCGTGGGCGCTGCACGTGCTCGGCCTGCAGCGCGCGCTGCCCGCGTCGTCGTACGCGGCCGTCACGAGCTCCCTGCCGATGCTGCGCGCCGCGAAGTCGCCCGAGGAGGTCGCCCGCCTGGCCGCGGCGGGCGCGGGCGCGGACGCCGTCTTCGACGAGATCGTGCGCCGCCGGTTCGCGGGGCGCGCCGAGCGCGAGGTGTCCGACGACCTCGACGCGCTGCTGCGCGCCCACGGCCACGAGCAGGTGGACTTCACGCTCGTGTGCGCCGGGGAGAACGGCGCCGACCCGCACCACGAGGCCGGCGACCGGGTGATCCGCGAGGGCGACATGGTCGTCATGGACTTCGGCGGGCTGGCGGACGGGTACGGCTCGGACACCACGCGCACCGTGCACGTCGGGCCGCTCACCGCCCGCGAGCAGGAGGTGCACGACGTCGTGCGCGCCGCCCAGCAGGCCGGGGTCGACGCCGTCCGGCCGGGCGCCGCCTGCCAGGACGTGGACCGCGCGTCGCGCGGCGTCATCGCGGACGCCGGGTTCGGCGAGTACTTCGTGCACCGCACCGGCCACGGCATCGGCCTGACGACGCACGAGCCGCCGTACATGGTGGAGGGCGAGGAGACCCCGATCGAGGCGGGGATGTGCTTCTCCGTGGAGCCGGGGATCTACCTGCCCGGCGAGTTCGGGGTGCGGATCGAGGACATCGTCGTCGCCTTCCCCGCGGGCGTGACCGGCCTGGCCGACGCGCCCGACGCCGGTGTGCGGCTCAACACCTCGCCGCACGAGGTCGTCGTCGTGGAATGACCGGCATCCGTCGGCCGGGCGGGTCAGCTGGGCGACGCCTTGCCGTGCCGCCAGTACCCGACGAAGTCGACCTGACCCTTGGGCCAGCGCCGCTCGTTCACCAGGTGGCGGCGCACGCCCGCGGCGAGCGCCTGCTCCCCCGCGACCAGCGCGTACCCGTCGCCGGCGGGGAGCTGCTCCCCACGGACGAAGGCGAGCGCGGCGCGGCCGGGGACCTCGCCGAGCGCCGGGTCGTCGGCGGCGGCGCGATCACGCTCCACCCAACGTAGGTCGACCCCGCCCGGCACGCGGAAGTCCTGACGGTCGTCGGCGGTGGGCACCTCGACGACGGCGACGCCGCGGGCGTCGTCGGGCAGGGACTCGCAGATGCCGGCGACGGCGGGCAGTCCGCTCTCGTCGGCGACGAGGAGCCGCCACGCGCACTCCGCGGCGGGCCGGTGGTAGGCCCCCTGGTCGAGGAGGCCGACGCGGTCGCCGGACTGCGCGGACAGGGCGAACCCGGCGCCCGGCCCGAGCGGCTCGTCGCCGACGTGTGCGTCGTGGCCGTCGTGGCCGTCGTGGCCGTGCAGGACGAAGTCGACGTCGATCTCGCGCAGCTCGGGGCGCGCCGCCCGGATCGTGTAGTTGCGCACCAGGGGCCGGCGCGAGCGCGGCGTCGCGAGGTACTGCGCGTACCAGCCGAGGTTGGAGGTGCGCGTGGGGAGCGTCAGCGAGTCCTGGCCCGGGCGCGGCAGGAACAGCCGGAACCACTGGTCGTGGCCGACGAGCGTCAGGTGCTCGATGTCCTCGATGCCGAGCGTGACGCGCTGCAGGTGCGGGCCGATGCGCTTGGTCGTCACGACCTCGGCCACCAGGACGTGCGGGTCGACCGGCTTCGACAGGGTGCGGGTGCTCACGGAGGTAAGGTTAGGCGACCCTCACCTATTTGACCAGGCCCGTCTGCTCGACCGGGTCTGCCCGCCCCGCGGACGTGACGGAGACTGTGCGGGTGCACCCCCGCCCGTCGCGCGCCGCCCTCACGCTCGCCCTGCTGCTGCCGCTCGCCGCCTGCACGCCGGCGGCGCCGGCGCCCGCCGACGCGACTGCCACCTCCGCCACGGCGAGCCGGACGCCGACACCCGCACACGAGGTGCGCGTCGAGGTCGCGGCCGGCGACGTGACCCTGGAGGTCACCGTGCCAGGAGCGTCGGACGACGACCCGCGCGTCACGGTCGAGCGCGACGACGACGCGAGCACGGCGGCGGTGACGTTCGCGGCGGCGGCGCTCGGCGACGACGACGCCGGCCCGCCGCGGATCGCCCTCACCTCGGGCGGCACGCTCGCGTCCCGCCCGGACGGCAGCGTCGTCGTCCGCGACGGCGGGACCGCGGTCGGCGGGCTCTCGGCACCGCGGGGCGCGCGGTTGGTCGCGGTCGACGACACGCACCTCGAGGTGCGCGCCACCGCCGCGTCCGACGCCGAGGTGGCCGAGGACGCTGAGGACGCGGCGGGCGCGACCACCGTCCTCGGCACGGCGGGTGTGCGCTCGGCCGACTGGGGCGACCGGGAGGGCGGGCGCTCCCTGGCCGTGGACGCGACCGCCTGGGCGCGCGACGCCGGGCAGGCGGGCGTCGACCTCGTGTGGGCGGAGCTCGTCGCCGACGACCCGGAGGTCGACACGTCGACGATGCACGACCAGCTCGAGTGCCACGCGATCGGCGCGCCCGACAAGGCCACCTGGAACCTCGAGCCGTGGCGGCCCGACGTCGGCCTCGTCGCGACCATGGCGGCGCGCTGCAACCCGACCTCTTGACACATTCCGATATAGGCATACATTGAGAGGGTGGCACGCGCAGCGACGACGACGGACGCGTTCAACGCGGTGGCCGAGCCCCGGCGCCGCGAGATCCTCGACGCGCTCGCGCAGCAGGAGCGCAGCGTCGGCGAGCTCGTCGAGCTGCTCCACGTCGCCCAGCCGGTGGTCTCCAAGCACCTGAGGGTGCTGCGGGAGGTCGGGCTGGTCGAGGTCCGCGACGACGGCCGTCGTCGCCTCTACCGCGTCGACAGCCGGCCCCTGCAGGAGATCCATGCGTGGGTCGGCCGGTACGAGCGGCTGTGGGAGGAGCGGTTCGAGCTCGTCGACGGGCTGCTCGACACCCTGGAAGGCACACCGGAGACCCCAGGAGAACGATCATGACCAGCACCACCACCGGCACCGCCGTCCTGACGTTGCCGAACGACACCGACATCCAGGTCGTGCGCCGCTTCGCCGCGCCGGCCGCCACCGTCTGGCGCGTCTTCGCCGAGCCCGACCTCGTGGCCCGCTGGTGGGCCGGGCGCCGCGGCACGGTGACGAGCGTCGAGATCGACCTGCGCGTCGGCGGCGCGTACCGCTACGCCATGCAGGCCGACGGCGGGTTCGAGGTCGCGTTCCACGGCGAGTTCACCGAGATCGTCCCCGCCGAGCGACTCGCGCACACGGAGGTGTTCGAGGGCATGCCCGACGGCGACGCCGCGGCCACGCTGAACACCTACTCGTTCGTCGAGGACGACGGCGCCACCACGCTCACGCTGGTCACGCGCGCCCCGAGCCGCGAGGTGCGCGACGCCATCGTCGAGTCGGGCATGGAGGGCGGCCTGCAGGAGGGGTTCGACCTCGTCGACGAGCTGGCTGCCGGGCTCGCCGCACACTGACCCGACGCCGACCAGGCAGCTGCCACCGGTATGGGCCGAGGATCGGCGCCATTCCGGTGGCAGCTGCCTGGTCGGCGGGGGGCGGGTGCCGGGTCAGACGGCGGTGTAGCCGCCGTCGATCAGCCAGTACGCGCCGGTGACGAACGACGCGTCGTCGGACAACAGGAAGCGCACGACGCGCGCGACCTCCTCGGGCTCGCCGAGGCGGCCGAGCGGGTGCTTGGCGACGAGCGCCTCGCGCGCCTCGGCCGGGAGGCTCGACTCGACCAGCGGCGTCTTGATGTACGCCGGGCCGACGGCGTTGATGCGCAGGCCCTGCGGCCCGTACTCGGCGGCGGCGTTCTTCGTCACGCCGACGACGCCGTGCTTGGCCGCGGTGTACGCGCCGCTGCCGATGGCGGCCACCGTGCCGTGGATGGACGCCATGTTGACGATGGCGCTCTGCGCGGCGCCCTGCTCGAGCATCGCCGGTATCTGCGCACGCATGCCGTACAGCACCCCGTTGAGGTTGATACCGATCACGCGGTCCCAGTCGTCGAGGTCGGTGTCGCCGGCCGGGGCCTGCTTGCCCCCGATGCCCGCGTTGTTCACCGCGTAGTTCAGCCCGCCGAAGGTCGACTTCGCGAACTCGACCGCACGGGCCGAGTCCTCCTTCACGGCGGTGTTCGCCTCGAACGCCGCAGCCTCGCCCCCGGCGGCCGTGATCTCGTCGGCGACACGCTGCGCCGCGTCGAGGCGGATGTCGGTCACCACGACCTTCGCGCCGTGCGCCGCCAGCTCCTTGCTCACCGCCTCGCCGATGCCGGACCCGCCGCCCGTCACGAGCGCGACCCGTCCGTGGAAGCTACCGCCTGTCGCCATGTCCGTACTCCTTCGCACCACGCCCCGGCGGGCGGGGCGCGGAGTGCACGACGACGGCCCGGACGGGACGAACGACCGCCCCGTCGCCCTCGTGAGGGAAGGGGCGCTGACCCTTCGACCGTAAGCCCGACCGTGGGCACCCAGGGCCCGTTCCAGGCCGAAAGTGACGCACTACACCTGTGGCGTCAGCATCTTGGGCCGGGCCGTCATGAGCCGGCCGGCCGTAGCCTCTCCAGAACCTCGGACTCCTCCGCGGCGGTGAGCCCGGTGACCGCGGCGCCGGGTGCGGCACGCAGCCACGCGAGCGTGTCGCGGGCGGTCTCCTCCACCGGCCGCGGGGTCAGGCCGGCGGCGACCGCCGGGGCGGCGTCGTGCGCCGGCATCCCGTCGTACTCCGGCCGCGGCAGCCAGAGCGGGAGCGACCGCTCCCCCGACCACGGGCGCACGTCGGCCGCCTCGAGCCGCGCGCCGTCCGCCCACACCCAGCGCGGCTCGGCACCCACGCCGCGGGCCACCGCCGCGAGCAGGTCGCCGATCGGCGTCACCGGGCCGACGGCGTCGAACACTCCCGTCGTGCGACGCTCGGCGAGGTCGACGACCCACGCCGCGAGGTCGCGCACGTCGATCACCTGCACGGCGTCCGACGGGTCGCCGGGCGCGAGCACGTCGGCGGCGCCCTCGAGCACGCGCCCCATCCGCGCCGGCCAGTAGGCGAACCGCCCGCTGGTGTCGTCGGGGCCGACGATCAGGCCGGGACGCACGACGGCGGCCCCCGCCGCGCCCGCGCGGACCGCCTCCTCGCAGGCCACCTTCATCGCGCCGTACGCCTCGGGGCTTGATGCCGGGTCGACGTCGCGGGTCTCGGGCTCGCGCAGCGTGCCCACGCCCGGGCCGCCGGGGTCGGAGTCGTCGGCATAGACGTTCACGGTCGAGACGAACACCCAGTGCGCGGCGGGCAGCGCGGCCACGGCGCGGCGCACGTGCGACGGCGTCCGCGACACGTCGACGACGGCGTCGAAGCCCTCGTCCGCGAGCACGGCGGGGAACGGCTCCGCCCGGTCGAGCAGCACGTGCCGCACGCCCTCCGGGACCGGGCCCGAGCGACCGCGGTTGGCGGCCACCACCTCGTGGCCGCGCGCCACGGCGTCCGCCGCGACCGCCTTCGAGAGGAACACGGACCCACCCAGCACCAGGAGCTTCATGGACCCACCCTGGCGCACGCCGTCGCCCGGCGCCGGGGCCTTCCGCGCGTGGCAGAAGACGTGCCGGCCGTCGCCCGCGCTAGCCTCCGGCGGCATGACCCCCGAGGCACCGAGCGCCCTCCCGCTACCGGACGGCCTGCCTGCCACCGTGCCCGTCCGCGCCGCGTTCGAGGTCCTCGTCCGCTCCTCGCCCGCTGCGCTGGTCCACCACGCCGTCCGCTCCACCCTGCTGGCGGCCGACCTCGGACTCCGGCTGGAGCTCCCCGTCGACGACGAGGTGCTCGCCGTCGCGGGCCTGCTGCACGACACCGGCCTCACGCCCGGTTTCGACGCGCACGCCGCACCCTTCGAGGTGGCCGGCGGCAACGTGGCCTGGGCGGTCACCGCCGGCGCCGGCTGGGCCCCGGAGCGCCGCGACCGCACCGCGCGCGCCGTCGTCGACCACATGCTCGACGACGACGAGGTGCCGCCCCACGAGCGCCCGGAGGGGTACCTGCTCGCCCGGTCGACCGGCGCCGACGTCAGCGGCCGCGGCCTCGAACACTGGCCCGCGGCGTTCCGCGACGACCTCGAGGCGCGATGGCCGCGGCTCGACTTCCGCGACCTGTTCAGCGCCTGCCTCCGGGACCAGGCCGCGCGCAAGCCCTCGTCCGTCGTGGCGGCCTACGTCGCCGCGGGCGGCGCCGACCGCGTCCGCTGACCGGCCTGATCGGTTGTCCACAGATTGCCGGGAAGGTCTAGAACAGGTGTTCGAACGTCGCTAGGCTGAGGGCATGACGACGACGCTCCCCGACTCCGCGACCGGCACCTCCGCCGGCACGCCTGCGGGTCGCGCGAACGTGCCGGTGAGCCTGAACGCGGCGGCGGAGCGGCTCGCCGCGATGCCACGGTCGTGGACCCCGTCGATCAGCGAGCTGCTCGAGGAAGAAGGACGATCTGGCAGGGGCGGGCCCGGCACTGAGCCGCAGCACCCTGCCTCCTCGAAGCAGCCCTCGTTGGCCGACCTGGACCGGGTGCTCGACGAGCTCGCCGAGAACGACGCCGAGATCGCTACCCTGCACGCCCACCGCGCGGTCCTCCTCGCCCGCGCCGCCGGTCTGGCCGAGGCCCTGGAGTCCGACCTCCTGGACCCCGCCGACCCGACCGCCCGCCGGGCACCCTCCGCCCGCCGCCTCGAGCTCGCCAGACGCGCCGTCACCACCGAGATCGCCACCACCCTGCACCAGGGCGAGCACGCCACCGGCACGCTGGTCGACCACGCCGTGACCTTGACCGTCAAGGCCCCCGCGACCCTGGCCGCCCTGCACCAGGGCCGCCTGTCCTGGGCGCACGCCACCGCCATCACCAAGCACGTCGCCGACCTCGATCCCAGTGCCGCCGCACACGTCGAGCACGCCGTCCTGACAGCCGTGATCAAGCCCGACGACGCCCCCGGCACCACCACGGGCACGGTCACCTGCACGCCCACCCAGGTCGCCCGCCGCGCCCGCCGAGCCCGCGAGACCGCCCACCCCACCCCGCTCGACGTCCGCCACCACGAGGCCGCCCAACACCGCACCGTCTTCCTCGACGACGACCACGACGGCATGGCCTGGCTCGTCGCCCACCTCCCCGCACCCCTCGCGCACGCCGCCTACGACCGCCTCACCCGCACCGCCCGCCACCTCATCACCAACAATGCCACCAGCAGCGACGCCGGCCGAGCCGGTGGCACAAGCGGCGCAGGCAGCACGGGCAGCGCACGCGGCATGGGCAGTGGCCGCACCCTCGCCCAAGCCCGCGCCGACACCCTCACCGCCCTCCTGCTGGACGACGGCACCCTCGAGACAAGCACCATCAAGACCAGCACCTCCGCGACGCGCACCCCTGACACGCGCACCCCTGAGACGGGCAGCGCCGAGACGGACACCTACGACGACCCGGACTCACAGGTCGCGCACGAGCACGAGCACGAGCGGGCCACCCTGGCAACCCTGGCGCGCTCGATCCGCCCCCAGGTCACCGTCACCGTCCCGGTCCTGACGCTGCTCGGCATCACGGATGTTCCGGCCACGATGAACGGGCACATCCCCATCGACCCCGACACCGCCCAACACCTCACCGCCCTCGCCCCCACCCTGCGGCGGATCCTGACCCACCCCGAGACCGGCACCGTCCTGTCCGTCGGCCGCACCACCTACACCACCCCCGCCGACCTCAAGAACCTCATCCGCCACCGCGACACCACCTGCCGCTTCCCCGGCTGCACCCACCCCGCCACCCAGTCCGACCTCGACCACACCACCCCCTGGGCCACCGGCGGCACCACCAACGCCACCAACCTCGCCGCACTCTGCCGCCGACACCACGTCCTGAAACATCAGACGACATGGCAGGTCAAACAGGTGAACACAGCCCCCGGCACCGGCCCGCACCAGCAACCACCCGACTGGGGCGGCACCCTCGAATGGACCTCCCCCACCGGACGCCGCCACACCACCACGCCCGAGCCCATCGACACCACACGACACCGCACGCTGCCGCGGGGCCACGAGATCGAGCCGCCGGACCACGACGCCCACGACCTCCACGACCCCCACGACGTGCGGCCGGACATCCCGCCGTTCTGACCTGAGCGTCCGACCTGAGCGTCCGACCCAAGCGTCCGACCCGGGCGGCCAACCCGAGCAGCAGGTCCGAGCAGCAGCTCCGAGCAGCAGCTCCGAGCAGGGGTCCGAGCGGTTCGGCTCACCAGCGCTGCGCGACGTCCTCCGCCCAGCCGTCGAGCCGGTCGACGTCGACACGCGTGCCGTCGTCGGCGACGACCCAGCCCGACCAGGTGCCGAAGCACTGGTGGGTGGACGACGCGACGAGGCCGAGTTGGGTGCGGCTCACGCGGTCGTGGACGGGAGCGAAGGTGAGGTCCAGCCGCTCGCCGCGCACGCGCCACGGCTGGGTGTACGCGGCCGTGTCGAAGGTCCAGTCGAGCTCATCGTGGATCTTGTGGAGGAGTCCGTCGACGAAGACGCCGTTCTCGGTGGTCGGGCCGGGCCGGGTCCAGGTGCCGCCGAGCTGCAGCGCCACCTCGTGCTCGGCGCCGGCGGCGTCGACCCCGCGGCCGAGGCCCACGCCCCACTGCCACGCGGCGCGGTACGGCCACCGCCCCCGCCCGTGGTCCAGCACGGCCCACGACCCTTCCGGCAACGCACGCTCGAGGCCGTCCACGGTGAGCCGGCCGGCGGCCGGCCGCCCGACGTCCTTCGCCGTGTACTGGAACCGCCGCTGAGACCAGGGCACCACCACCCCGAGCAGCTCCCGGCCCGCCGGGCGGGCGACGGTCACGTCGAGGTCGACGCGGGCCGTCCGGGCCCGCAGGCGCGTGCCGCCGGGCTCCTCGTCCACCGCGATCGCGACGGCGCGCGTGCGCGACCGGACGGGGCCATCGCCGAGCCGCCCGGGCAGCGTGGCCGAGCGGTTCAGCGGCGCGATCGCGACGGCGTCGACCTCGGCCCCGGAGGCGCGGTCCCACACCCACACCTGGTGCAGGGCGGCGTAGTCGAGCGCCGACGTCGTGAGCGCGACGACGTGATCGGGCGTCACGACGGCCCAGTACTCCCACCGCTTGTTCCGCCCGCGCCCGCGCAGGCCGCGCCCGACGCTGGACGTGTCGTGCAGGGGCCCGCGCGACCACCCCACGGCCTCCGGGTTCAGACGCCCGTCGGGCCGACAGAGCGCCACGTCCGCACGGACCTCGCGCTCGCCCGCCTGCTGGGTCCCGTGCTTGTGCTCTGCCACACGGCGAGGGTAGCGGTGCCTGCTACCGTCCGGGCGTGCCCGACTCCCCCGCCGCCGGCTCCCCCACCACACGCGTCACCTTCCGTACCGCCACCCGCGACGACCTGCCGCGGGTCGTCGAGCTCATCGCCGACGACGCCGTCGCCGCCGCCCGCACCGGCTCGTACGGCCCGGCGCACGTCGCCGGGTTCGAGGCGATCGAGGCCAGCCCCAACGACGAGCTGGTCGTCGCGGAGCTGGACGGCGCGGTGGTCGGCGTCATGCAGCTGACGTTCGTGCCCGGCATCTCACGCAACGGCGCCACCCGGCTGCTGGTCGAGGCGGTGCGCGTCGACGCATCGCTGCGCGGCCAGGGTCTGGGCCGGCTGCTCATGGAGCACGCGCACGAGCGCGGCCGCGAGCGCGGCTGCGTGCTCGCCCAGCTCACGTCGGACAAGCAGCGTCCCGACGCGCACCGGTTCTACCGGTCGCTCGGGTACGCGCAGTCGCACGAGGGGTTCAAGCTGCCCCTGTGACATCGGGGGCGGGCCGGCGCACGTCGCGGATGCCCACCATGCTCACCAGGCCGCCGAGGACCAGCAGCCCCGCCGTGACGACCAGCGCCCGGTGGAACGACGCGACGTCGAGCACCTCGCCGAGGATCACGCCGGCGAACGCGACCGTCAGCAGCCCGGCGACGCGTGAGACGGCGTTGTTGACGGCCGAGGCGATGCCGGCGTCCGCGGGCGGCGCGGCGCCGAGGATCGCGGCGGTGAGCGGCGCGACCGTGATCGACAGGCCCAGGCCGAACACCAGCAGCCCCGGCAGCACCTGCGTCACGTAGGCGGCGTCCTCGTCGATGGCGAGCAGCAGCAGGTACCCGGCGCCCGCGACCATCGGGCCCACCGTCATGAACCACCGCGCCCCGTACCGGGCCGCGAGAGTGCCGAACCGCGTGGACAGCGCCAGCATCGCGAGCGTGGAGGGCAGCTGCGCCACCCCCGCCGCCGTGGCCGAGTAGCCGGCAACCTGCTGCAGGAACAGGCCCAGCACGAAGCCTCCCAGCGACAGCGCGCCGTAGACGGCGAACGTGGCGGCGTTGCCCCACGCGAAGTTCCGCGCGGCGAACAGCCGCGGCGGCATCATCGGGTCGCGCGCCCGCCGCTCGTAGACGACGAACGCCACGAGCAGCACGACGCCGAGACCGGCGGCGGGCCAGACCCGCTCGATCAGCCCGTACACGCCGGCCGCGAGGCCGGTGGCGGCGAGCAGCGCGCCCGGCACGTCGAGCCGGCGCCCGGTGGTCTGGTGCACCTCCGGGACGGGGCGCAGCAGCACGAGCGTCACGACCACCACCGGCAGGTTGATCCAGAACACCCACCGCCACGACAGCAGGTCGACCAGGCCGCCGCCCACGAACGGGCCGACGATCATCGCCGTCCCCGTCCATGCCGTCCAGCGCCCGATGGCGCGGCCCTGCGACTCGCCGTCGAAGGTCGAGATGATCAGCGCCAGCGAGCTCGGCACCAGCAGCGCGCCCGCCACGCCCTGCAGCAGCCGGGCGCCGACGAGCACCGGCCCGGTCGGCGCGAGGGCGCACAGCACGGAGGCCGCCGCGAAGCCCACCAGCCCGGCGACCAGCACGCGCCGCCGCCCGTAGAGGTCCGACAGCGAGCCCGCGAGCAGGATCAACGAGCCGAGGGTGACCAGGTAGCCGTCCACCACCCACTGCTGGAGGCTGAGCCGCGCCGCGCCGGCCCCGCCCAGCTCGTCCCCGATGGCGGGCAGCGCCACGTTCACCACGGTGCCGTCGAGGAACGACACGAACGACGCGAGGATCGCGACCACCAGCACCCGGGCACGCAGCCGGGCCTGCGTCGCGTCGGGCACGGGCGCGTCTGGCACCGAGGACGGGCTCACCGGTTCACGGTACGGCGCAATACCGGTGACGCGCCGGTCGCGCCACGCTAGCGTCGCCGCCGTGAGCAGCGACACCAGAGAGTTCCGGCGTACGACCATCGCCGACGTCCCCGCGTCACGGCGCCTCGGGGCGGAGGCCTTCGGCGTGCCGGAGACCCCGCTCCCGGACCCGGATCCCGCCTCGTGGCCGCTGCCGAACATCCGGCCGTGGGTCGCGACCGACGACGGCGAGGTCGTCGCGGGCCTGGGCGTGCGCTCGTTCACGTCGTGGTTCCACGGGACCAGGCTCCCGACGGCCGGCTTCGCCGGGGTCACCGTCGCGGCCGAGCAGCGCGGCTCCGGCCTCGTGCGCCCGCTGATGACGGCCGCCCTCGCGGAGGCCCGCGCGCTGGGTGACGTCGTCTCCACCCTCTACCCGTCCTCCGCGGGGATCTACCGCGGGCTGGGCTACGAGGTGATCGGCGCGTTCGAGGAGGTCGACGTGCCGATGGCGGCGCTCGCCGCGGTCCCCCCGCCGGCCGCCGGCGTGCGCGCACGCCGCGCCACCGCCGACGACGTGCCCGCCGTCCGGCGCGTGTACGAGGCGTGGGCGTCCGCGCAGAACGGGCCCCTGTCGAGGGCGGAGGAGCCGTTCGCGATGGAGGCCGACGACCTGGCCGGCCCGGACGCCGAGTACACCGGCGTCACGCTGGCGGTGCGGGGCGGCGGCGAGGCCGAGGAGGTGCTCGGCTTCGCGAGCTGGTCGCGCGGCCAGGGCTACGACCGCACCACCGCGATCGAGGTCGACGACCTCGTCGCCCTCACGCCGGACGCCGCCCGCGCGCTGTGGCGGGTGCTCGGCTCGTTCTCCGCGGTCATCGGGTCGGTGCGGGTCTGCACCTCCGGCGGGTGGTCGGGCCTCGACCCCTCGCGCCTCGTGCTGCCCGACCACGCGGCCACGTCCGCGCCGCGGCCGTACATGCTGCGCCTGCTCGACGTCCCGGGCGCGCTGGGCGCGGGCCGCGTGGCTCCGTTGACGGCCCGCGTGCCGTTCGCCGTGGCCGACCCCCGCACGCCCGACCTCGAGGGCGCGTGGACCCTGGAGGCCGCCGACGGCGCGGTCCGCGTGCTGCCCGACGCCGACGCCGTCCCGGGCGACCGTCCGACGTTCACGTCCGGAGGACTGGCCCAGTCGTGGGCCGGAGCGCAGTCGGCCGCGAACGTGCGGCTCGCGGGCGGGCTGAGCGGCCCCGACGCGCACGACGCCGTCTGGGACGCCCTCTGGGGCGGCCGCCAGGTGCACGTGCGCGACTACTTCTGACCCGACTCTCGCTGCCCGCCCCCCATCTGCCCGCCGCGGCGGGGCGACGGGCGGCGGGGCTGGTCACCATACCTAGAGGTAGGTATGGTGACGCCATGAGCACGCCGACCGACGCGCGCGCCCGGCTCGTGGCCGCCGCGCAGGAGATGTTCGCCGCGCAGGGCGTGGGGGCCACCAGCCCGCGCCAGGTGCTGGCCGCCAGCGGGGTGGGGCAGGGCAGCCTCTACCACCACTTCCCCACCAAGCACGACCTCGCGGCGGCCGCGGTCGGCGCGACGGTCGAGAACGCGCTCGCCGCGGCGCGGCGCGACCTCGAGGGCGCCACGCCGGCCCTCGACCGGGTCGTCGCCTACGTCGAGCGGCCCCGCGACGCCCTCGCCGGCTGCAAGATCGGCCGGCTCACCAGCGACCAGGCCGTCATGGACGACGACGGCCTCCACGACGTCGTCACCGCCTACTTCGTCCGCCTGCTCGACGCCGTCGCCGCGACCCTGCGCGAGGCGGGCCTGCCCGACGACGACGCCCGCGACCGCGCACACGCCGCCGTCGCGATCGTGCAGGGCGGCTACGTGCTGGCCCGCGCGACCGGCGACCCGGACGCGATGCGGGCCGCCGTGCGCGGGTTCGTCGCGATCCTCACCCCCGCCAGCACGAAGGAGACCGCATGACCTTCCGCGAGCGCCTGCGCGCCCTGCCGACGTTCCCGCCCGGCCTGCCCCCGTTCGGCGTCGATCTCGACGACCTCGCCACGGCGCCCGCCGCGCCCCAGGAGCTGTTCGGAAGCTGGTTCGACGACGCGTTGGCCGCCGGCGTCGGCGCCCCGCACGCGGCGATCCTCTCGACGGCCGACGGCGAGGGCCACGTGCACGCCCGCACGCTGGTGATCAAGGACGTGACCGAGGCGGGCTGGTGGTTCGCCGGGCACGCGTCCAGCCCCAAGGGCCGCGACCTGGCCGCCAACCCGCACGCGGCGCTCACCGTCTTCTGGCGCGACCTGGGCCGCCAGGTCCGGGTCACGGGCCGCGCCCGCTCGGCAGGCCCGGAGGCCGGAGCGGCGGACTTCCGCGCCCGGCCCGAGGGGTCGCGCGCGGCGGGCCTCGTCGGCCACCAGAGCGAGCCGCTGGCATCCCCCCAGGAGTACCGGGACGCCTTCGCCGGTCGCCTCGACGAGGCGCGCGAGCACCCCGACGCCGTCGCCCCTGCATGGACCGCCTGGGTGCTGGCCCCCGCCACCGTCGAGTTCTGGGCGGCGAGCGACGACAAGGGCCAGTCCCGCCTCCGCTACCGCACGACCGGCACCACCACCGAGAACGCCCCCACCTGGACCAAGGAGCTGTTGTGGCCGTGACGATCCCTGACCCCACCCTCACCCACGCGCTGGCCGACGCCGACGCCGCGCTCGCCGCGCTGATCGACGTCGTGCGCACGCTGCCGGACGACGCGGGGGCGGCGCCGTCGCCCCTGGACGGCTGGACCCGCGGGCACGTGCTGTCGCACGTGGCGAACGTGGGCGCCGCGCTCGCCCGCCAGGCCGAGTACGCCGCGCGCGGCGAGAAGGTCGAGCCCTACGACGGCGGCCGCGCCGGCCGGGACGCCGCCATCGAGGCGGGCGCCAGGCGCACCGCCGCCGAGCACCTCGCGGCGCTGGAGACGACGCGGGCCCGGCTCGCCGCCGCGTGGCCGGACGCGAACGACGCCCTCTGGGGCGCGCCCGTGGCGTACCGCGACGGGGTGCTCGCGGACGCCCTGCTCGCCTGGTGGCGTGAGGCGCGGATCCACGCCGTCGACGCGACCGCGGGCCTCGCCACCGAGCACGGCACCGCACTCGGGTACGCCTCCTGGGACGACGCGTTCTGCGCCCACCTGGACGAGTTCCTCGCCGTGCGGCTGCCGGACGGCGGGGCGGGCCTCGAGCTCGTCGGCGACCGGCGGGACGTGGCCGCCTGGCTCGCGGGCCGCACGCCGTCGGGCCCCGTCTCGGCCACCCGCGACGGCGCGGCCGTGCCCCTTCCCGAGCTCGGCCCGTGGCCCTCGTCGCCGGCCCCGAAGCCCTGACCTGCAGGCCGGTCGCGGCCCGGTGTGACGCACATCACTGCAGGTCAGGGCGCCGTGTGAGGTTGCTCTCATTCTTTGTGACAGTTTTCACGCGCGGCGTATGGTGGCCCGGTGACTTCGAGTGCTACGACTGCTGGGGCCCCCACGGGGGCCGACGTCGACGTCGTCCTCATCGGCGGCGGAATCATGAGCGCCACGCTCGGCACGCTGCTCCAGCAGCTCGAGCCGTCGTGGTCCATCCGGATCTACGAGCGCCTGGACGACGTGGCGCAGGAGTCCTCGAACCCGTGGAACAACGCGGGCACGGGGCACGCCGCGCTCTGCGAGCTCAACTACACGCCCGAGCGCAAGGACGGCTCGATCGACATCACCAAGGCGGTGGCGATCAACGAGCAGTTCGAGATCTCGCGCGAGCTGTGGCAGCACCTCCTGGCCACCGGCCGGATCAAGGACGACTCGTTCCTCAGCCACACCCCGCACATGACGTTCGTGCGCGGCGAGAAGAACGTGGACTACCTGCGCCGCCGCTACGAGACGCTGCGCGTGCACCCGCTGTTCCGCGACCTCGAGTACAGCACCGACCGCGCGGCCATCGGCCGCTGGGCACCGCTGCTGACCACCGACCGCGACGCCGACGAGCCGATCGCCGCCACCCGCGCGACCTCGGGCACCGACGTCGACTTCGGCAACCTCACCCGCCAGCTCGTCGACGGCCTCGTCGCGAACGGCGCCGAGCTCAAGCTGCAGCACGAGGTGAAGAGCCTCAAGCGCACGAAGGACGGCCGCTGGCGCCTGCGCGTCAAGGACCGCTCCTGGAACGCCAGCCGGCGCACCAGCACCGTCACGGCGAAGTTCGTCTTCGTCGGCGCGGGCGGCGGCGCGCTCCCCCTGCTCCAGTCGGCCGGCATCCCGGAGATCAAGGGCTTCGGCGGCTTCCCCATCTCGGGCGAGTTCCTGCGCACCTCCGACCCGGAGCTCGTCGCGCAGCACCAGGCCAAGGTCTACGGCAAGGCCGACGTCGGCGCCCCGCCGATGTCCGTGCCGCACCTGGACACCCGCGTGGTCGACGGCAAGACGTACCTCATGTTCGGCCCCTACGCCGGGTTCAGCCCCAAGTACCTCAAGAAGGGCAAGTACCTGGGCCTGATCACCTCCCTGCGGGCCAACAACGTCACGTCGATGCTCGGCGCCGGCCTGAAGAACCTCGACCTCACCCAGTACCTCGTCGGCCAGCTCGTGGCGGCGCCCGAGACCAAGTTCCAGGCGCTGCAGCAGTTCATGCCCACCGCGCACCCCAAGGACTGGGAGAAGATCACCGCCGGCCAGCGCGTGCAGGTCATCAAGCGCGACGCCGACGGCAAGGGCGTGCTGCAGTTCGGCACCGAGATCGTCACCGGCGCCGAGGGCTCCATCGCCGGCCTGCTCGGCGCCTCGCCGGGCGCGTCGACGGCGGCCTCCGCGATGGTGGACCTGCTGGAGCGGTGCTTCCCGTTCCGGTTCACCAAGTGGCGCCCCGAGCTCGCCTCGGTCATGCCGAGCCTCGACGGGGTCCCCGCCGACGCCAGCACGATCGACGCCACCCCGGTGCCCGACTCGCCCTCGATGCTGCACGCCGACGGCGTCCTCGACGCGGCGGTCTACGAGTCGCAGGCGGACTCGCGGATCTGACGATCCCCCCGAACGACCTCCTCCTCGGCGGCGTCAGAGAGCCTGGACGATCTTGTCCACCTGCTCCCTGGCGTCGCCGAAGAGCATCCGGGTGTTGTCGCGGAAGAACAGCGGGTTCTGCACGCCCGCGTAGCCCGTGGCGAGCGAGCGCTTGAAGACGACGACGTCGCGCGCGTGCCACGCCTCGATCACCGGCATCCCCGCGATGGGCGAGGACGGGTCGTCCTGCGCGGCCGGGTTCACCGTGTCGTTCGCGCCGATGACGAGCACGACGTCCGTGTCCGACAGGTCGCGGTTCACCTCGTCCATCTCGAGCACCAGGTCGTACGGCACGCGCGCCTCGGCCAGCAGCACGTTCATGTGGCCGGGCAGGCGCCCGGCCACCGGGTGCACGCCGAACCGCACCGTCACGCCGCGGGCCCGCAGCCGCTCGGCCAGGTCCGCGACGGGGTGCTGCGCCTTCGCCACCGCCATCCCGTAGCCGGGCACGACGACGACCGACCGCGCGGCGGTGAGCAGCGCCGCCACCTCGTCCGGCGACGTCTCGTGGACCTCCCCCACCTCCGCGGTGCCGCCCCCGCCCGTCGTGCCGCCGGACGCCCCGGCGCCGAAGCCGCCGAGGACGACGGACCAGAACGACCGGTTCATGGCGCGGCACATGAGGTAGCTGAGGATCGCGCCGGACGCGCCGACGAGCGCCCCGGTGACGATGAGCAGGTCGTTGCCGAGGGTGAAGCCCGCGGCGGCCGCGGCCCAGCCGGAGTACGAGTTGAGCATCGACACCACGACGGGCATGTCGCCGCCGCCGATCGCGGCCACCAGGTGCCAGCCGAGCGCCAGCGCGACGAGCGTCATGAGCAGCAGCGGCACGATCGCGGACCCGGCGTCGTCCGCGACGAGGAACCACGCGAGCAGCCCGGCGGACGCCACCAGTGCCAGCAGGTTGAGCGCGTGCCGGCCGGGCAGGGTGAGCGGCGCGGACGCCAGCCGGCCCGACAGCTTGCCGAACGCCACCACGGACCCCGTGAACGTCACCGCGCCGATGAGCACGCCGAGGAACACCTCGACGCGGTGCACCGTGTCGCCGCCCGTCGCCGCGGGCGCCGCGAGGAAGGACCCGTAGCCCACCAGCACCGCGGACAGCCCGACGAACGAGTGCAGCAGCGCGATGAGCTCCGGCATCTGCGTCATCTCGACGCGGCGCGCCCGCCACGACCCCACGGCGGCGCCTACCACGAGGACCAGCAGGATCAGCCCGGCCGTCACCGGCCACGGCCGCTCCGAGCGGTCGAGGGCCAGCGCGATCGTCGCGACGATCGCGAGCCCCATGCCGACCATGCCGAGCACGGTGCCCCGCCGGGCGGTCTCCTGGGCGGACAGGCCCGCCAGCGACAGCACGAACAGCAGGCCGGCGACCACGTAGGCGGCCTGCGCCACCGACTCCACGCTCACGAGGCGCCCCCGTCCGTGGGGGCGTCCCGGCGGAACATGCCGAGCATGCGCCGGGTCACGAGGAAGCCGCCGAACACGTTGACGCCCGCGAGCGCCGCGGCCACGACGGCGAGCGCCGTGACCAGGGGCGACGCGTCGCCGATCTGCAGCAGCGCGCCCACCATGATGATGCCGCTGATCGCGTTGGTCTGGGCCATGAGCGGCGTGTGCAGGGCGTGCGTGACGTTCGAGATCACGTAGAAGCCCACCACCACCGCGAGCGCGAACACGGTGAGGTGCCCGACGGCGTCGGGCGGGGATGCGGCGATCAGGAGGCCGAACGCGACGGCGCCGAGCGCGCCCAGCACCGTGCGCCGCATCGCGCGGCGTCGGCGCTCGGCCGCGGGGTCGACGGCCGGGGCCGGAGCGGGCTCCGGCTCGGGCGGGGGCGGGGCGGCCGACACCTGGACGGGCGGCGGCGGCCAGGTCACGGCGCCGTCGTGCGTCACGGTCATGCCGCGGACCACCGCGTCGTCGAGGTCGAGCGCGAGGCGCCCGTCCTTGCCGGGCGTGAGCAGGGTGAGGAGGTTGACCACCACCGTGCCCAGCAGCCGCGAGCTGTGCTGCGGCAGGCGCGCGGCCAGGTCGGTGTACCCGAGGACGACGACGCCGCGGGGCGTGACCACCCGCTGCCCGGGCACCGTGGCCTCGCAGTTGCCGCCGCCGGGCGCGGCGAGGTCGACCACCACCGAGCCGGGGCGCATCGCGTCCACCATCGCGCGGGTGATCGTCGTGGGGGCGGCGCCGCGCACGAGGGCGGTCGTGACCACGACGTCGGCCTGCGCGGACTGCTCCGCGTACGCGCGCAGGGCGGCCGCCTCCTGGTCGGCGCTCTGCGCGCTGGCGTACCCGTCGGCGCTGACCTGCTGCACGGCGTCGTCCGCCCGCACGACGCGGGCGCCCAGGGACTCGATCTGCTCGGCCGCCTCGGGTCGCACGTCGAAGGCATGGGCCTCCGCGCCGAGGCTCACGGCCGTGCCGATCGCGGCGAGCCCGGCCACGCCGGCGCCGATGACGAACACGCGCGCCGGCGGCGTGCTGCCCGCGGCGGTCACCTGACCCGCGAACATGCCGCCGAACTCCTCGGCCGCCTCGACCACCGCGCGGTAGCCCGCCACGTTCGACAGCGCCGAGAGCACGTCGAGGGACTGGGCGCGCGAGATCCGGGGCACCGCGTCGAGGGCGAGCGCCGTCACGCCGCGCGCGGCCAGCTCGTCGAGCAGGCCGGGGCTCGTCGCGGGCGCGAGCTGGGACACCAGGACCGCGCCCGGGCGCAGCAGGCCGAGCTCCGCAGGCCCGGGCGGGTGCAGCGTGACCACGACGTCGGCCGCCCACACGTCGGCGCGGTCGGCCACGCGGGCGCCCGCGGCGACGTAGTCGTGCGCGGGCAGCCGGGCGCCGTCGCCGACCCCGGGCTCCACGACGACGTCGTGCCCCAGGTCCGCGAGGCGGCGGACGGCGGCGGGGGTGACGGCCACCAGGCGCGGGTCCGCGCCGGCCGTCCGAGGGGCACCGATGCGCATGACCGCCTCCTCAGCGGGCTGCGTCGGCTGCGCTGTGCAGGGCGCCCCAGGCCGTCCAGCGGTCGACCTCGACCACGGCGGTCACGCGGGCGCGGTCGCGCACGGCGTACGACTTGCCGCCGTAGTGGTGCGAGATGCGGTCGGTGTCCACGAGCCCGACGTCGTCGCGCCACGCGGTCACCCGCCCGAGCAGGGTGACGTGCGTGTACCAGTCCTCGCCCAGCACGGTGAGGCTCACGTGCGGGTTCGCGTGCAGGTGCTGCACCCGCTTGCGCGTGGCGTCGAGGTTGACGAGCACCTGCCCGCCGCCGGAGCCGTCCTCCTCCAGCAGGTACCACGTCGCCGCGGTCACGGGGCTGCCGTCCGGGCGCACGACGCCGATCACGGCGGGCTGGGGGCGGCGCAGCAGGTCGAGCACGGGGGCCGGGAACGGCGGACGGGGCATCGTTGACTCCTCCGGGACACGGGGCGGGTGTGCGGTCGCTCGGCGCCGACGCTACGCCCTGGACGTGCGGGGACGCACGCGATCCCCGCACGCCGCCCGGTCTGCGGTCGTCGCTAGGGTGGCGCCGACGCTCGCCGAGCGTGCCCCGACCCGCCCGCGCCCTCCCGGAGTCCCGCATGTCCCGCACCGTCCACCTCGCCGGCGACTCGACCGCGGGGCCGAAGTCCCGCTCCGCCGCGCCCGAGACCGGCTGGGGCATGGCCCTGCCCTACTACCTCGCCGACGACGTCGCCGTCGCGAACCACGCGCGCAACGGGCGCAGCACCCGCAGCTTCGTCGCCCAGGGCCGCCTCGACGCCGTCGCCCGCGACCTGCGGTCCGGCGACGTGCTGGTGATCCAGTTCGGACACAACGACGCGAAGGTCACCGACCCCGAGCGGTTCACCGAGCCGTGGACGTCCTACACCGAGCACCTCGTGCGGTTCGTCGAGGTCGCGCGCGCCGCGGGCGCACGGCCCGTGCTCGCGACGTCGGTCGAGCGACGCCGGTTCGACGACGCCGGCCGGGCGGTCCCCGCGCACGGCGAGTACCCCGACGCGATGCGCGCCGTCGCCGCGCGCGAGGACGTGCCGCTGGTCGACGTCCAGCGCGACTCGCTCGCGCTCTGGGACGACCTCGGGCCCGAGGGGACCCTGCACCACTTCTTCCACGCCGCCGACGGGCGGCGCGACGACACGCACTTCAACCCGCCCGGCGCGGGAGCCGTCGCCCGGCTCGTCGCCACCGGCCTCCTCACCGCCGGCGTCCTCGCGGGCGGCGAGGTGCGGCGCCTCGACGAGGACGTGCCCGACGACTGGTTCCGCTGGCTCGACGACGAGCCCGCCTGAGCCTCCGCGCGGGGTCGGGCGTGCGCTAGGCTGAAGCACACTGGAACCGGTTCCAGAGTCGGCACCAGCCCCTGGAGGTCCGTGTGGTCACGCTCCGCGACGTCGCGCGCGCGGCGGGCGTCTCCCCCGCCACCGCGTCGCGCGCCCTCAGCGACGCGCCGCACGTCTCGCCCGCCAACCGCGAGCAGGTGGCCCGCGCCGCCGCGTCGCTCGGCTACCGCCCGCACCCCGCCGCCCGCGCCCTGACCACCGGCAGCACCGGCACGCTGGGCCTGGTCGTCCCCGACCTCGCCAACCCGTTCTTCGCCGCCGTCGCCAAGGGCGTGCAGGCGCGGGCGCACGAGACGGGGCGCGACGTCCTCGTCGCCGACACCGACGAGGACGTCTCCGCCGAGCCCGACGTCATCACCCGACTCGGCGACCGCGTGGACGGCCTCGTGCTCTGCTCCCCCCGCATGCCGGCGGACGACCTCGGCACGCTCGTCGCCGGCGGACGGGTGGCGCTGGTCAACCGCGAGACGCCGTTCGCGCCGTCGGTGTCGTTCGACCTCGCCGGCGGCGTGCGCCAGGCGCTCGACCATCTGCGCGCCCTCGGGCACGACCGCATCGCCTACGTGGGCGGCCCCGCCACCTCCTGGTCCGACGGCGAGCGGCGCCGGGCGCTGGCTGACGTCTCCTCCCGCGGCGTTCCCCCCGTTCACGACCTGGGCCCCTTCCGGCCCACGCACGGCGGCGGGGTGCAGGCCGCCGACCTCGCGCTCGCGGCCGGCGCCACGGCCGTGCTGTGCTTCAACGACCTCGTCGCCCTCGGCGTCCTCGCCCGCCTGCACGCGCGCGGCGTCGCCACCCCCCACGACGTCTCGGTGGTCGGGTTCGACGACGTCCCCGCCGCCTCCCTCGTGACGCCCGCGCTCACCACCGTCGCCGTCCCGCTGGCCCGCGCCGGCCGCGAGGCGGTCGACCTGCTCGGCCGCGACGCCGGCAGCTCCCCCGAGCCCGGCTCCCCCGAGCACCGGCGCCTGCCCGTCGAGCTCGTCGTCCGCGCGTCGACGGCGCCCCTGAGCGCCACCGCACCCACCGCCACGTCTCCCCACCGCACAGATCCCGAGGTCGTGATCCGATGAGCACCGCCCCGCACCACCCGCTGCTGCCGCTCGCGACGCCACCGGCCACCACCGAGCCGCCGCTGCCGGGCGTCGTCGACCTCGCCGACGTCGCGCTCCTGCTGCGTCCGGCCGACGACGTCGCCGTGGCGACCCGGCAGGTGCCGGCGGGCACCACCGTGCGGCTGCCGGGCGGCGGCGAGGCCACCACGCGCTCTACCCTGCCGCGCGGGCACAAGCTCGCCGTCCGGGAGGTCCCGGCGGGCACGGAGGTGCGCAAGTACGGGCAGCCCATCGGCCGCGCGAAGAAGGACGTGGCGCCGGGCGACCACGTGCACACGCACAACCTCGGCTTCGACGACCCCACCGCCGACGGCGCCCGCGAGTACGAGTTCGGCACCGCGCGCACCACGCTCCCGGCACCCGAGCGCCGGCGGACGTTCCAGGGCTACCGGCGTTCGGACGGCCGCTGGGGCACCCGCAACTACGTCGGCATCCTCACGTCCGTGAACTGCTCGGCGTCGACGGCGCGGATGATCGCGGACCAGTTCCGCGGGCCGGTGCTCGACGCCTTCGGGCACGTCGACGGCGTCGTCGCGCTCACCCATGACACCGGCTGCGGCCTGGTGCCGACCTCGGAGGGTGCGCAGGTCACCCTGCGCACCCTGCGCGGGTACGCGTCGCACGCCAACATGGCCGGCCTGCTCGTGGTCGGGCTGGGCTGCGAGATGCTCCCCGCCGCGTCCGTCCTCGACGGGCTGGAGCTGCGCGAGGACCTGCCGGTGCGCACCCTGACCATCCAGGACACCGGCGGCATCCGCGCCACCGTGCGGGCGGGCGTCGCGGCCATCACCGAGATGCTGCCCGAGATCGACGCGCTGCGGCGCGAGGAGGCGCCGGCCTCGGAGCTGGTGCTCGGGCTGAACTGCGGCGGCTCCGACGGCTTCTCCGGGATCACGGCCAACCCGGCCCTCGGGCACGCGTCCGACCTGCTCGTGGCCCAGGGGGGCACGTCGATCCTCGCCGAGACGCCCGAGGTGTTCGGCGCCGAGCACCTGCTGCTGCGCCGCGCCGTCTCCGAGGAGGTGGGCCGGCGCCTGCTCGACCGCCTCGACTGGTGGCAGGGCTACGCCGCGGCCGGCGGCGGCACGCTCGACAACAACCCCTCGCCCGGCAACAAGGCCGGCGGCCTCACCACCATCCTCGAGAAGTCGCTCGGCGCCGTCGCCAAGGCGGGCACCGCCGACCTCGTCGCGGTGCACGAGTACGCCGAGCCCGTCACCGAGCGCGGCATGACCTTCATGGACACGCCCGGCTACGACCCGGTCTCCGTCACCGGGATCGTGGCGGGCGGCGCCACCGTGGTCGTCTTCACCACCGGCCGCGGATCGGTGCTGGGGTGCAAGCCGGCGCCGTCGATCAAGGTGGCCACCAACTCCGACACCTACCGCCGCATGTCCGAGGACATGGACCTCGACGCCGGGCGGATCGTGGAGACCGGCCTGTCCGTGGAGGCGGTGGGCGAGGAGCTGTTCGAGAAGATCCTCGCCGTCGCCTCCGGCGAGCAGACCGTCTCCGAGGAGCTGGACCTCGGCGCCGACGAGTTCGTGCCCTGGCAGCTGGGCGCCGTCACCTGATCCGTTCGCGCACCACGCGCAGCCCCGCGCCGGTCAGCTCGTCACAGGACGCCGGCCGGCCCGCCAGCACCATGACGAGCGCCAGCGTGCTGCCCCGCACCACCGGCCCGTCGCCGTGCACGAACGGCCCGTCGGTCGCCTCCAGCCGCAGGCCGCGCGCGACCGCGCGGCCGGAGACGGTGAAGTCGCGGGCGACGAAGAAGCGAGCCACCTCGGTGGTCGTGGCCACGGGCGGCACGCGCGGGAGGCCGAGCGGGGTCCGGACGTCCTGTCCGTGCACCACGACCTCCCCGAGCCACGCGGCCGTGTGCCCGCTGGGCGCGACCGTGCTGGTCACGACCGCGCGGAAGCGCTCGAGCGTCTCGGCCGGCGTCGACCCGCGGTGCTCCGCGAGGCGGCGCGCGTTGTGCAGGTCGGCGTCGAACCGTGCCCCGGCGATGCTCCGCAGCCACGCCCACCGGCCGGCGCTCGCGCCCGCCGTGAGGTGGGCGACGACGTCCCGCACGGACCACTGGGTGCACAGCGACGGCGTCTCCCAGGCCGCGTCGTCGAGCCCGGCGAGCTCGCCCGCGAGGGCCTCCCGCTCGGCGTGGATCATGGCCCAGGTCCGGGCGCGCAGGGTGCTCGTCGTCACGTGGGCAGCCAACCATGCGGCACCGACGCGCGGTTAGGCTCGACGGTGCCCACGACGACGCCGAGAGCTGGAGGTCTGCCCACGTGTCGGGTTCGATGAGAGACGGGGCGCGGGTGGCGTTCCTGGACGTGGACGGCACGTACGCCGACCACAGCGCCGTGCCGGAGGCCCACGCGGAGGCCGTCCGTGCCGCCCGGCGCGCGGGGCACCGGGTGCTGCTGTGCACGGGCAGGCCCGAGTCGATGCTGCCCCCGTCGCTGCTCGCGGCGGGCTTCGACGGCGTCGTCGCCACGGCCGGCGCGTTCGTCCGGCTCGACGGCGAGGTGGTGGCCGACCTGCGCTTCCCCGCGGACCTGGCCGACCGCGTGCGGCACGTGCTCGACGCGCACGACGTCGCCTACCTGCTGGAGGCGCCGGAGGCCGTCTACGGCCCGGTGGGGCTCGACGCCCGCCTCGCCGTCCGCGGCGACGCGGCGCCCCACGAGATCCTCGACGTGCTGCGGATGCCCGGCGACCTCGCCGGCGTCAGCTACGCCAAGATCAGCTACTTCGACTCCCGCCTGCCCATCGCGGCACTGCGCGCGGAGCTGGGCCCGGAGGTCGGGATCCTGCCGTCCTCGTACGCGGACACGGGCGACAACGCCGGCGAGATCCACCTGGCCGGCGTGCACAAGGCCGTCGGGATGGCGGCCGTCGTGGAGCACCTCGGGATCACGCCCGCGCAGGTGGTCGGCATCGGCGACGGGTACAACGACGTCGAGATGCTCGCGTACGCGGGCACGGCCGTCGCCGTCGAGGGCGCGCCGGAGGCCGTGCTCGCCGAGGCCGACCTCGTCGTGCCGGGCCCGGCCCGCGGCGGCGTCGCCGAGGCGTTCGCCCGGCTCGGGCTCATCCCCGCCCGCGCCTGATCCCCGCCCGTGGTCGGCCCCGGCCCGCGGGCCCGCTCCTGCAAGATGGCGCCGCCCCGCGACACGGGAAGGGCATGAGGAACACCGCACCGCGCGCCCTGGCCCTCACCGCGCTGACCACCGTCGCGCTGACCGGCGCCCTCGCGGCGTGCGCGCAGGGCGGGGCGGACGGGACGGGCAGTGCGGCCGGCCCGCCGCCAGGCGTCCCGTCGCCCACCGCCACGGCGACGCACGGCCTGTGGCCCCCGGACGCCGAGGGCATCGAGCAGCCGCGCCCGTTCGAGGTGCGGTACGACGGCCGGGCGCTGCTGCTCTACCCGTTCACCTTCTGTGCCGACCAGGGCTGCGCCGACGGGTTCGACGACCACCCACCGTCCGTGGGCGACGTCGACCAGCTGCTCGTGCACGTCCCGCTCGAGGGCGACGTGGAGCTGACGGTCGGCGAGGTCGAGGCGGACGAGGTCCGGGACGGCGCGGTCGTCGCCACGGCGGAGGAGCTCGGCGGCGGCTGGTGGCAGGTCGGACTCACCGGGCCCGCCGAGGAGCGTCTGATCAGCCTGTTCGCCGGCGGCGACGGCGCGGGCGACATGGTCGCCGAGGTGCTCTGGACGGGCGGCGGCTGACCGCGCCCCCCGGGTACGGTGAGGTCGGCGGGTCTCGTCGACGCGGCCCGCGCCCGTGCCGCCCGACGGATGGAGCCACCGATGGCCGACCTGGACGCCCTCACCACGACGCACCTCGACAAGGCCCGCGCCGCCGAGAACGGCCGCAGCGCGGAGATCGTCGTGCACGACGGCCCGCTGCGCCAGACCGTGCTGGCCCTGGTGGAGGGCGTGGAGCTCGGCGAGCACAACTCGCCGCCGGCGGCGTCCGTCCTCGTGCTGCACGGGCGCCTGCGCGTCACCGCGCTGGAGGGCGACGAGGAGGTGCGCGCCGGGCAGCTGCGCGTGCTGACCCACGAGCGCCACGCCGTGCGCGCGCTGGCGGACTCCGTGTTCCTGCTGACCACGGTGACGAGCATCCCGAAGCCCTGACCCCGCGACGGCGGGGCCAGGGCTCCGGGTAGTGCTCCGGGTGTCGGCTCAGCCGCAGGCGAGCTTCGCGCCCGCCCAGTCGGCGTGGTCGTTGCCGTTGCCGTCCCCGCCGTCGGTCACGACGAGGTCGAGGTAGCGCACGCCGGTGACGTCGACGTCGAGCGCCCGGGTGGCGCCGCCGCCGCGCAGCACGGGCGTGGTGGCCAGCGATGTGCCGTCGCCGAGCACCTGGAAGGCGACCGACCCGCGCGTGGCCTGGACGTCGTCCACCCCGACGGTCGCGGTGAACGACGCGCAGCGCTCGCCGAGGAACAGCCGGACCGTCGACGGCGCGTGCGCGCCGAGGCCCTTGTCGTAGACCGTGCCGCGCAGGGTGATCGGCGACCCGTCGCCGGACCCCTGCTCGCCGTTGGACAGGTCGCGCTCGACCGGCCCCCACCCGTTCGACGCGGAGACGAACGGCAGGTCGCTGGCCCAGTGGTCGCCCGCGGCCGGCGGCACGACGACGTGCACGTCGCTGCTCGCCTCGACGGTGCGCGGCCCGACCGGGTCGGCCGTGGTCGTGTACGTCGCGGTGGCGGTCAGCGGGTACGCGTCGGTGGTGACGTCGCCGCGCGGCGTGACCTCCCAGGTGGTGACGAGCTCGCCGCCGCTCGGCAGCGTCCCGGCGGACGTGGCGTCCGTCGCCTCCACCTCCCAGCCGTCGGGCACGTCGAGGGCGACCTCGACGTCGGCGACGTCGGCCGGCTCGAAGACGCTGAGCGTGGTCGTCACCGTGTTCGCGACGTCGGGCTCGAGCGAGGCCTTCGCCGGGGCCACGTCGAGCGACGCGCACGCCGGGACCTCGTCAGCGACTCCCAGGTCCTCGACCAGGAAGTCGTCGAGGATCAGGTCGGCCTGGTCCCCGCCGCCGACCGCCTTGCGCAGCCCCACCCAGGTGTCGCCGCAGGTGGAGCCCACGACCTCCTGGCTGAACCGCTGCGTGCTGCGCTGCTCGCCGATCGCCGTCGCGCCGGTCTCCACCGACACGGGCTTCCCGGAGGCCACGGAGTCGTAGCCGGTGACCCACTGGTAGTAGCCGCCGCGCCCGGACTGGTAGTCGAAGCTCACGCGGTAGCGGTGCCCCGGCTGGAGGTCGACCGTCGCGGGGGTGGTCCGGTACACGAGGCCCTGGTTCTCCTCGTGCGCCTTGAGCGACCAGGCGTCGCCGATCACGTCGTCCACGAGCTTGCCGTTCCAGCCGGCCTGCGTGTACGGCGCGTGCTTCGACGCGAGGTGGGTGCGCGGGTCGGTGACGCCGCCGGCGTCGCCCTTGACGAACGGGCCCCAGCCCTGGGGCACGGACTCGAAGTCGTCGAACGCGACGACGTCCGCGCCGTCCGCGCGCAGGTCGGCCGGCGCCGCCGCCCGGTCGGTCGCGACGACCCGCAGGTCGTCGAGGCGCACCACGGCATCGCCCTCGCCCGCGCGGACGGTCAGCGTGGGCCGGGTGGCCTCCTTGACGTCGAACACGACCTGCACGCGCTGGTAGTACCGGCTGTGCTTGTCGTCGGCGGCGACCTCGTTGCGCGCGGTCGAGCGGTGGACGGTCACCGACGCGCCGTCGACCGACCGGCCCGGGCCGGTGACCTCGAGCGTCGTCGGCCGCGACGCCCCCGGCTGCACCTCCACCCACGCGCTGGCGGCGTAGGTGCCGGGCTGCAGCTCGGCGGTGCGCTGCGCCACGGAGGCCTTGCCGGCGCCGAGCTGCGCCACGTGCTGGCCGTTGCTCAGCCGCTCGCGGGTCACGGTGCCCGACGTGCGGTAGGCGGCCAGGCCGGCGGCGTCGAAGCCGGGGTTCACGAGGGGCGAGCCCTCGCCCCACGCGACCTTGCCCGCGGTCGGGGTGGTGAAGCCCTTGCCCGGCACGTCCGGGTAGAGCACGTACGGCTGCCCGGCCTCGGCGTCGACGGTGACCTCGCCGCCGCGCACCGGCACGACGCCGACCTTCTCGCGGCCCGTGTCGGTGAGCCGGTACTGGGTCAGCGACGACGCGCCGGCGAGGGTGCCGGGCAGGTCCCACGTGGTGGAGCCCCCGGCCGGGTTGTAGTGGTACAGCTTGTCGCCCTGGGCCACCTTGCCGGTGGCACCGGGCGCGTCCGCCGCGCTCCACGGCAGCAGGTACGTGTCGCCGCGCGCGACGACGGCGTCCCCGACCCGGATCTCGCGGTTCGCCGCGCTGGTGCCGCGCGCCGAGACGCCGTCGGCGAAGTCGATCTCGTCGTCGGTCCAGCGCTCGATCTCGTGGTGCTGGAGGAACTTCGTGGTCACGTTGTTCGACCAGATGTTCTTCGTGAAGGCGTCCCAGTCCACCTGGCCGGTCCAGCCCTCCCACTCCACGATGCGGGCGTTGCCCAGCAGCGGGTGCGGGTTCCAGGTGTCCTTCTCGCCGTTGCGGATGAACCGCACGATCTGCGAGTTCAGGCCCTTGTTCGAGGCACCGCCGTAGTTCTCGTCCGAGGACCAGTGGCTCCACAGCGAGTCGGCCTCGAACTTGTCCGACCACTCCGTGGCGAGCTGGAACCCGTTCGCCTTCGCGGCGTCCGCGAGCCCCCGCGCCTGCCACCCGTAGTTGTAGTAGACGTCGACGTAAAGCATGTCGAGGTCGCCGCCGGTCTCGTCGGCGAGCTGGCCGATGCGCGACGCGAGGTCGCCGCTGGTGATGTCGCGGCGCTGGTCGATGTAGTACGACTGGCCGAGCCAGTTCCAGCCCTTCGCGTTCTCGTCGACGAGGTCCTCGTCGAACGCGTCGGCCTCCGCGTACGACTCGGTGGCGTTGATGTGCACGCCGAAGTCGGCGTTCCAGTCGCCGCCGGACCGCAGCAGCCGGCGCATGTCCTCCAGGCCGCCGGCGCGCTCGTTGTAGTTGCCGCCGTAGTCGGGGTGCGCGGAGTCGTGCCCCTCCGACCCGTAGCCCTTGAGCAGCGCCATCTGGCCCAGGCCGTCCGTGGCCAGCGAGATGTGCTTGACGTCGTCGAGCGTGCGCAGGAACGGGTGGGTCGCCTGCGACGCGAAGTTGAACGGGATGTGCGTGACGACCCGGTCGGGCACCTGCTCGGCGCCCTTCGCCTTCGGGGCGGCGTCGCGGTAGGCGATCGCGCCGTCCTGCCAGTCGACGACGCCGTCGTCGTTGGCGTCCGGCGTGAGCACGACGGTGGCCTGCGGCAGCTCCTCCGTGACCGACGAGCCCTTGGCCCGGTAGGTCCACGCGCCGCTCCAGACGCCGACGCGGACGTCGTCGCCGTCGGCACGCGCCTGGCGCTGCAGGCGGTTGCGCTCCTGCGCGGCCTTGCCCGCCGCCTCGTCGTACACGCTGTTCGTGACGACGGACGCCGCCAGGCCGTTGGCGCTGACGATCGCGTAGGCGGACCCGACGGGCGCCGGGTTCGTGGCCGTGCCGCGCGTGACCGAGGCGAAGGTGTCGCCCTTGCCGTTGCGGTCGGGCGAGATGACGGCCGTGGCGACCCGCGGGTCGGTGTCGGCGGACGAGACCGAGAGCAGGTCGTGCCCCGGGATCTCGAGCGTGCCGACCCGGTGCTCGGCGGTGTCGACGATCTTCGTGATCTCGAAGCGCACCTGGTTGTCGTGCACGCGCAGGGCCGCGTCGATCGCGACACCCGGGAGGTCCGCGAACGTCAGGCGGTAGGTGGCGGCGTCCGCCGTCGCGCCGGTGCGCTCCACGGTCACGTCGTGCGCCGTGCCGTCGATCGTCACGGCGGTCACCGGGCGGGTGCTGCCGGCCATCGTCGCGCCGGTCGCCCGGTCGGTGTAGCGCAGCACCCGGGGGAAGTCGTCGGCGACCTGGACGTCGAGCGCCGCCGAGCGCAGCGTGGCGGCGTCGTCCGCCGCGGTGGCTGCGGGTGTCACGGCGGACGCCGCGTCGGTGGTCGTCGTCGCGGTCGCCGCCGGCGCCGCCACGAGGCCCGCGCAGCCGGTCGCGAGCGCCGCGGCCAGGGCCACGGCGCCGCGCGCGGTGCGTGGTGGTAGGGATCGTCGTGCCATGCGGATCTCTCCTTCTGTCGGGCGGGTCGTCCTCGACCCGCCAAGGGCGGTCCGTGCTGGTAGAGCGTGCTTTCCGGACGTGCTGGTCAGAACTCCTCGACGTACTCCTGCGCGGCGCCCAGGTCGGGGCCGGAGAGCAGCTCGAGGTCCGTGCCGGCGCGGTGCTGCTCGAGCACCGTCACCGTGTTCTCCCCGCGGCGCAGCAGCGGCGCGGGGACGTAGAGGGTGCGCTGCGGGCCGACCTCCCAGTAGCGGCCGACCAGGACGTCGTTCACCCAGACGAACCCCTTGGCCCAGCCGGGCAGCGCGAGATACGTGTCGGCGGGCTCGTCGACGACGAGCACGGTGCGGGCGAGGATCCCGGCGCCGGACCCTGCCACGGGTTCGGCTGCGGGACCGTCGGCGGCGGCCCACAGGGCGTCCGGGGCCAGGGTCGCGAGGGGGACGGGCCGGGACTCCCAGCCGTGCACGATGCGCCGGTCCACGAGGACGTCGCCGACGATGCCCTTGGGCTCGCCGAGGCGCGGGCCGTAGTTGACGCGCCCGAGGTTCTCGACGAGCAGCTCGAGGGTCACCTCCGCGCCCGTGCCGGTGACGACGACGCCGTCCGTGGCGGTCGCGCGCTCCAGCACGCCCACGGGCGCGCCGTCGACGAGCACCGTGGCCCGGTCGTGCAGGCCGAGCACGGAAACCCTCGACTCGCCGGCGGGCAGCCGGGTCCGGGCGCGGTAGGCCACGAGGCCCGCGTCGAGACCGAGCTGCTCGAAGGTGCGCGGACGGGGCGAGCCGTCGCCGGGTCCCGCGAGCGCGTCGAGGGCCGGCGCCGCCGTGCGCATCTCGGGGGTCGGGAGCGTGCGCGGCGCCAGGCGCGCGGGCGGCTCCAGGGCCGCGTCGTCGCTCTCGTCGCCGCCCCCGTCGTGGGGCACGTGAGGCGACCGGAACGGCTCGAGGACCTCCCGCATCGCCAGGAACTTCGGGGTGATCGTGCCGTCCTCGGCCACGGGCGCGTCCGAGTCGTAGCTGGTGACGGTGGGCTGCAGCACCGTGCCGTCGTGGTTCGCGCCGGCCCAGAGGCCCGGGTTCGAGCCGCCGTGCGCCATGTAGAGGCTCACGGAGCCGCCGAGGTCGAGGATCTGCCCCACGGTCCGCGCGGCGTCCTGCGGGTCGCGCGTGTGGTGCTCCTCGCCCCAGTGGTCGAACCAGCCGTTCCACATCTCCGCGACGAGGAAGGGCTCCGGGTCCGCACGGCGGCCGGCGAGCAGGTCGCGTGCCTCCCGCGGCTTCGAGCCGAGCGTCGCCGCGGCGAGGACCCCGGGCAGGGACCCGCCGTCCTGCATGAGATGGGTGGCGCCGTCGGCCGTGAAGACGAGCTCGTCGATCCCGTGCCGGGCGAGCGCGTCGCGCACCCAGGAGACGTAGGCGTGGTCGTCGCCGTAGCTGCCGTACTCGTTCTCCACCTGCACGGCGACCACGGGTCCACCGCGGCCGGCCTGCAGCGCGGCGACCCGCGGCAGCAGCTCGGCGAACCACCGCTCGACGGCGTCCGTGAACCGGGGGTCGACCGTGCGCAGCGCGATGCCGGGCGTGCCGGTGAGCCAGGCGGGCAGGCCGCCGTTGGACCACTCGGCGCAGATGTACGGGCCGGGCCGCACCACGGCGTCCATGCCGAGCTCGCCCACGAGGCGCAGGAACCGCTCGACGTCGCGGTCGCCGGCGAAGTCGAACCGGCCGGGCGCGGCCTCGTGCCAGTTCCACGGCACGTACGTGTCGACGGTGTTGAGCCCCATCGCACGGACCCGCACCAGGCGGTCGCGCCACAGGTCGGGGTGCACGCGGAAGTAGTGGACCGAGCCCGAGAGCACGCGGTGCGGCACCCCGTGCCGCAGCAGGGTGGTCCCGTCCGTGGTGAGCGTCGCCGTCACTTGAGCGCCCCGTTCGCCAGCCCCGAGCGCCAGAACCGCTGCAGGGACAGGAACGCGACGATCAGCGGCACGACGGCCACGAACGCGCCGATGATCACCATGTGCCGCTCGATCTGCCCGGACTGCACGAGGGCGTTCCACGTGACCAGGCCGACGGTGACCGGCTTGAGGTTCTCGTCGATCAGCACCTGCGACGGCAGCAGGAAGTTGTTCCAGATCTCGACGAACTGGAAGAGGAAGATCGTCACGAGCGCGGGCGACATCATGCGCAGGCTCACCCCGAAGAAGATCTTGCCCTCCGCGGCGCCGTCGAGGCGCGCGGCCTCGACCACCTCGTCCGGCACCGACTGTGCGGCGAAGACGCGCGCGAGGTAGACGCCGAACGGGCTGACGATGCTGGGCAGCAGCACCGCGAGGTACGTGTTGACGATCCCCACCTGGGAGAACATCAGGAACAGCGGCAGCGTGAAGAGCACCTTCGGCACCAGCACGGCGCCCAGCACGACGGCGAACAGGACGCCGCGCCCGGGGAAGTCGAACTTCGCGACGGCGTAGCCGGTGGCCGCCGCGACGAGGGTGCCGACCCCGGCGCCCACGATCGAGTAGAGCGCGGCGTTGCCCATCCAGGTCGCGAAGATGCCGTCCTTGTAGGCGAACAGGTCGGCGATGTTGCCGAACAGGTCGAAGTGGCTGAACCACAGCGGGTTGCCCGCGAACGTGTAGCCCGCGTCCTTGGTCGCCGCGACGAGCAGCCACCACAGCGGGAAGAGGAAGTAGGCGCTGGTCAGCACCAGCACCCCGGTGACGAGCACCCGGCTGCGGAGCGTCGTCTCCACGGTGTCGCGTCGGGGCCGCACGGCCGTGCGCGGGGCGCTCACGAGGACCTCCGGGAGGTGAGGCGGAAGAAGAGGACGGACAGCACGGCCACGCCCACGGCGAGGATGACCGACTGCGCCGCGGCGTACGGGTAGTTCGCGGCGGTGATCGACGACTGGGCGGCCATCAGCGGCGTGAACTTGGGGCCGATGGTGCCGGTGCTCGACGAGAGCACGAACGGCTCGTTGTAGAGCTGGGCGGACCCGATGATCGAGAACACGGCGGTGAGCAGCAGGGCGGGCCGCACCAGGGGCACCTTGACGTGCCAGGCGATGCGCCACGGGGAGGCGCCGTCGAGCTTGGCGGCCTCGAGCACCTCGCCGGGGATCCCCTGGAGCGCGGCGTAGATGATGATCATGTTGTAGCCGGTCCAGCCCCACGTCACGACGTTGGCCACGGACCACAGGGTCAGCTCCGTGCCGAGGAAGTCCACGGTGACGCCCGTCGGGGCGAGCAGCTGGTTGATGGGGCTGCCGGTCGGCGAGTAGAGGAACGACCACATGAGCGCCGACACGACGGTCGGCACCGCGTACGGCGCGAAGCTCGCCAGCCGGAAGAACCCCTTGCCCCGCGCGGAGGCGGAGTCGATGAGCAGGGCCAGGCCGAGCGCGAAGCCCAGCATCACCGGCACCTGCACGACGCCGAACAGGAGCACGCGGCCGAGCGACGCGACGAAGCCGGAGTCGTTCAGGGCGGCGGCGTAGTTGAACCAGGGGTCGAAGACCTCGGTGGGCGGCGTCAGGCCGAGTGCGTCCCGCTCGATGCGGAACAGGCTCTGGTAGACGGCGTAGCAGATGGGCGCGACGTACACCGCCAGGAACAGCACGACGAACGGCGCGACGAACCGCAGCGCGACGCGGGAGGTGCGGGAGCGCGGGCGGCGCGCCCGCGGGGGCACCACCCCGGGCGCGGTGGCGCGCCCGGGGCGGTGCTCCGTGGAGATCGTGGCGGTCACGGTCACTCGCCGACCGTGATGCCCTGCTGGGAGAGCTCGTCGATCGTGGCCGCCTTCGAGCTGTCCAGCGCGCCGGCGACGGTAGCGTCGCCCTGGCCGGCGTAGGCCTTCTTCATGTCCGCGGCAAAGGTGCCCATGAGCGTGGACACGCCGGGGCCCCACTGCCAGCCCTCGGCCACGTTCGCGGCCGCGTCGACGAACACCTCGTCCACGACCTGGCCGCCGAAGTAGTCGTCGCCCTGGGTCAGCAGGACCGACTTCAGCCCCTCGACCGAGGCGGGCAGCGTGCCGGCGGCCTCGATGACCGCGTCCACCGCCGTGGGGTCGGTGGACATGAAGTGCGCGACCTCCCACGCGGCCTCCGGCTCCTCGCAGCCGGCGAGGACGGCCGTGGCGCTGCCGCCGACGTTGCCGGTGGTGGCCTCGCCCTTCTCCCACGTGGGCAGCGGGGCCACGGCCCAGGAGCCGGAGGCGGCCGCGGCCGAGTCCTTGAGGATGCCCTTGAACCAGGCGGCCCCGACGATCGTCGCGATGCTGCCGTCGGAGAGCCCGGCGGCCCACTGGTCGCTCCAGATGCCGGCGCCGACGAGGCCGTCGTCGATCAGGCCCTGCCAGTAGTCCGCGACCTTCTGGTTCTCGGGCGAGTCGTTGGTGATGGACCACGTGCCGCCGTCGACCGTGTACCAGGGCGCGCCCGCCTGCCAGGAGAAGCCCGTGTAGTCGAAGTCCTCGTACGTGCCGGTGAGCGCGACGCCGGCCTTCTTGAGCTTCTCCCCCGCGGCCTGGTACTCGGCCCACGTCGTGGGCACGTCGATCCCGTGCTCGGCGAAGACGTCCTTGTTGTAGAAGAGCACCATCGGACCCTGGTCCTGCGGGGCGCCGTAGACGCGGTCGCCGACGGTCACGCCGGACCAGCCGGCCGGGGTGTAGGCGTCCGCGTCCTTCGAGGCGATGTCCGTGACCTCGAGCAGGTTGCCCTCGGAGACGAAGCTCGGCATGGTCTCGTAGCCGACCTGCGCCAGGCAGGGCGCGTCGCCGGCCTTCACGGCGTTGCGGATCTTGTCGTAGCCGCCCTTGTTGCCCGGCTCGATCTCGGTGAACTTCACCTGGACGTCGTCGTGCGCGGCGTTGAACGCCTCGGCGGCCTGGTCGTAGCCCTGCGCCCAGGTCCAGACCTCGATCGTGGTGGGCTCGCCTTCGGCGCCGCCCGCCGGGTCGCCGCCGGCGCACGCCGCGAGGCTCACCGCCGCCACCGCGGCCACGCACGCCGCACCAGTCGCACGCGCCGACCCGTTCACCGTCGAACGCTTCATCTCTGACTCCTTCTGACCACTGTGTACCGAGGAGCGGCACCGCTGCCGCACGAGGAATGCGAGCACCATAGCCGGTTCTGATATCCATAACAACCAGTCGGAGACGCACGGTATATGGCCGCTTCCCTCCCGAACCGTGATCCGCTTGTTATGGTCATCACGACGAGCGGTACCATCGAGCCCGCAGCGGGCCGGGACGGCCCGCACGACCAGGGACCGGGGTGAGCCGTGGCACGGGCGTCATCGATGAACGACGTGGCGCGCATCGCCGGCGTCTCCGCGCAGACCGTCTCCCGCGTCCTGTCCGACCACCCGCACGTCAACGCCGCCACGCGCGCCAAGGTGCTGGCGGCCGTCGAGGAGACCGGCTACCGCCGCAACCGCCTCGCCCGGGCGCTCGTCACCGGCCGCAGCCGCACGCTCGGCGTCGTGACGCACGAGACCGACCACTACTCGACGTCCGCGATCCTCCTCGGCGCCCAGACCGCCGCCCGCGCGGAGGGCTACTTCGTCTCGACGGCGACGACGCCGTCGCTGTCCACCCCGGCGGTGGCGGAGGCCGTCTCGCGCCTGCTCGACCAGGGGGTCGACGGGCTCCTCATGGCCGTGCCCGTGCGCGAGGACGCCTCGCTCGGCGACCTCACCCGCGGCCTGCCCACCGTCGTGCTCGACGGCATGCGTTCGTCGGCCACGGAGGTCGTCGCCGTCGACCAGGTCGAGGCCGGCCGCCTCGCCACCGAGCACCTGCTCGGCCTCGGGCACCAGACCGTCTGGCACATCGCCGGCCCCGAGTCCTGGAACGACGCGATCGGCCGCACCGCCGGCTGGCGCCAGGCGCTCGAGGACGCGGGCCGCACCGTGCCGCCCGTGCTGCACGGCGACTGGTCGCCCGAGTCCGGCCACCGCAACGGCGAGCTCGTCGGGCGGATGCCCGAGGTCACCGCCCTCTTCGTCGCCAGCGACGAGATGGCCTTCGGCGCCGTGCGCGCCCTCGTCGAGCTGGGGCGCCGGGTGCCGCAGGACGTGTCGGTCGTCGGGATGGACGACATCGCCCTCGCGGCCTACGCCTCTCCCCCGCTCACCACGGTGCGCCAACCGTTCCACGACGTCGGCGGGCGGGCCGTGGAGCACCTCCTCGCACTGCTCGCCGACCCGGACACGGTGCACGAGCCCGAGGTCGTGCACCCGGAGCTCGTCGTGCGCGCGTCCACGGCGCCCGTCACGGACGCCGCGGACCGACCCACACCTGCTGCACGTTGACGAACTCACGGATCCCGTGCGGGCCCAGCTCCCGCCCGTAGCCGGAGCGCTTCACCCCGCCGCTGGGCAGCCGCGGGTCGGTCTTGACGATGCCGTTCACCGCGACCTGCCCGGCGGCGATCTCGCGGGCCAGCTCCTCGCCCCGCTCCGGCGTGCTCCACACGCTCGCCGCGAGGCCGTACTCGGTGGCGTTCGCGGCCGCGAGCGCCGCGTCCGCGTCCTCGGCCCGCAGCACCGCGGCGACCGGTCCGAAGGTCTCCTCGCAGGCCGCGGTCATGTCCGGGGTCACGTCGTCGAGCAAGGTGGGCGGGTAGAACCAGCCCGGGCCGTCGGGCAGCTCGCCGCCGAGCAGCAGCCGGGCGCCCGCCGCCACCGTCTCGGTGACCTGCCGGTGCAGGGCGGCGCGCAGGTCCTCGCGCGCGATCGGGCCCACCTGCGTGGCCGGGTCGCGCGGGTCGCCCACGCGCAGCGCGGCGAGGCGGTCGCGCAGGCGCCCCACGAGGGCGTCGTGCACCGGCTCCTCGACGATCACCCGCTTGGCGGCGATGCAGGACTGCCCGGCGTTGATGATCCGGGACAGGGCGATCGTGTCGGCGGCGGCGTCGAGGTCGGCGTCGGCCAGCACGACGCACGGGTCGGACCCGCCGAGCTCCAGCACGGCCGGCTTGATCTCGGCCGCGGCCAGGCTCGCGACGGCCGCGCCGCCGCGCGACGACCCGGTGAAGGACACGGCCTGCACGCGCGGGTCGCGGATCACGGCCGCGACGTCCGCGGTCTCCAGCGGCAGGTTCGCGAAGACGCCGTCGGGCGCGCCCGACACGGCCAGCGCCCGCGCGAACACCTCGCCGTCCGCCGCCGCGCAGCCGGGCACGTGCGGGTCATGCTTGAGCACGCCGGTGTTGCCCGCCATGAGCGCGGGCGCGGCGAACCGCAGGGCGAGCCAGAACGGGGCGTTCCAGGGCAGGATCCCCAGCACCGTGCCGAGCGGCAGGTGCTGCACGTAGCTGTGCGTGGCGTCCGACGCGATGTCCTGGGGCGCGAGGTAGGCCGCGGCGTGCTCGGCGTAGTGCTCGGCGCACCAGGCGGCCTTCTCGACCTCCCCGACGGCCTCCGTCGCCGGCTTGCCCATCTCCTGCGTCATCAGCGGGGCCAGCTCGCCCGAGCGGGCGCGCAGGTCGGCCGCGACGGCGCGCAGCACCTCGGCCCGGCCGTCGAACCCGCGCTCCCGCCACGCCGCCCTCGCCTCCTCCGCGGCGGCGAGGGCCGCGTCCACCTGGGCGGGGCCCGCGGCCGGGACCTCGCGGACCACCTCGCCCGTGCTCGGGTCCGTCGCGATGAGCATCGTCATGCCGTCTCCTCCTCGGTGCCGTCGGCCGTCGGGCCGGGCACGAGGGTGAGGGGCTCCCCGTCCCCGCGCTCGTCTCCCCGCACGGCGCCGTGCTCGGGCTTGCACGTGAAGTCCTGGTCGAGCGTGAAGAACGACTCGCACCCGTCGGCGGTCACGCGCACCGTGTCGGAGATGCCGACGGTCTTGTCGCCGTCGACGCCCCACATCCACGGGATGATGTGGAACGTCATCCCCTCGCGCAGCACGCGCGGGTCGCCCTGGTTGAGGCTCACGATGTAGCCCTCGTCCCAGCTGGGCGGGAAGGCGATGCCGATCGAGTACCCCGAGCGGGTCACCAGCCGGGCCCCGACGCCGTTGTCGGAGATGATGTCGCGCACGATGTTGTCGGCGTCGGACACCGTGAGCCCGGGCCGGATCGCGGCCTCCACCTCCGCGAGCGCCAGCTTCATCCGCTCCTGCGCCACGAGCATGCTGCGCGAGAGGTCGTCGAGCACCACCGTGCGCATCATCGCCGTGTGGTAGCGGCGGAAGCAGCCGCCCACCTCGAGGAACACGTGCTCGCCGGGCCGCACCGTGCGCCCCTCCCACGTCGCGTGGCCGATCATGCTGCGCGGCCCCGACGCGACGTACGGCATCACCGCCGGGAACTCGCCGCCGGAGCGGAACATCGCCGACGCGATCTCGGCGGCGACGTCGTTCTCGGTCACCCCGGCGACGACCGCCTCGATCCCCGCCGCCATCCCGACCTCGGTGGCGCGCGCGGCCCGCCGCATGATCGCGATCTCCGCGTCGGACTTGATCACCCGGCCCTCCTCCACGATGCCGAAGCAGTCGAGCAGGCGACCGTCGGTGAACGAGTTGTGGATGTAGTCCTGGTGGTAGGCCGGGAAGTAGTAGCTGTTGCGCTCGTACCCCACGTCCTTGGTGTCGAGGCCGAACTCGCGCAGCGACTGCACCAGGCTCTGGATCGCGTCGCCCGTGTCCGGGTACGGGCGCGTGAGCTCCACCCACGTGCGGGCGTGCACGTTGGACTCCTCCATGCTGCGCGTGATCATGAACGGCTCGTCGGTGAGCGGCACGACCAGCGCCTGGAAGAACGAGTACCCCGTGGTCTGGAAGTCCGTGAGGTACATGAGGTTCTCAGGATCGGTGATGACCACCGCGTCGAGCATCCGGTCCGCCATGCGGCGGCGCAGGTCGCCGAGGCGGCGCTCGTACTCCTCGAACGGGAACGTCATGTCGTCGCGCTGCCGCATGCGGCCTCCTTCTGCCTGTCACGCGTCCCCGGCGGGATTGCTCGAGGGCGCTAGAGCGTGTCGCGCACCGCCCCCGCGAGGACGTCGAGCCCCTCGCTCAGGTCGTCGTCGGGGATGGTGAGCGGCGGGATGAGCTTGAGCACGCGGCCGCCGCTCCCGCAGGCGCCGATCAGCAGGCCGCGGTCGAAGCACTCCGCGACCACCGCCTTCGCCAGGGCGCCGTCGCCCAGGTCGAGGCCCTGGATCATGCCGCGCCCGCGGACGGCGAACCCGCGCCCCTCGGGGCCGGGCGCGTCCTGCGCGAGGGACAGCAGCACGCCTGCCATCCGCTCGCCCTTGGCGCGGACCTCGGTCATGAGGGCGTCGTCCTCGAAGTAGGTGAGTGCCTCGCGACCCGCGACGAACGACAGCCCCTGCCCGCGGAAGGTGCCGGTGTGCTCCCCCGGCAGCCAGCGCGCGTCGTGCTCGGGCTGCACGAGGTTCATCGCCAGCGGCGTCCCGTAGCCGCCGATGCCCTTGGCCAGGCAGATGATGTCCGGGTCCAGGCCCATCCCGTCGAAGCTGAAGTAGCTGCCGGTGCGGCCGCAGCCCACCTGGATCTCGTCGATGACGAGCAGCGCTCCCACGTCGCGGGCGAGCTCCTGCACGGCCCGGAGCCACTCGGCGCTCGCCACGTTGACCCCGCCCTCGGCCTGCACCGTCTCGACGACGAACGCGGCCGGTGCGGCGAGGCCGCTGGAGACGTCGGCGAGCTGGGCCCGGTAGGCCTCCAGGGACTGCAGCCCGCCGCCCGGGGCGGTCTCGAACGGGAGCCGCACGACGTTCTCCAGCGGCACCCCCGCCGCCGCCCGGAAGAACTCGTTGCCGGTCAGCGCCAGCGACCCCAGCGTCATCCCGTGGAACCCGTGCGTGAACGCGACGACCTCCCGCCGCCCGGTCACCTTCCGCGCGAGCTTGAGGGCGGCCTCCACCGCGTTGCTGCCGGTGGGGCCCATGAACTGCAGGCGCATCGACATCCCGCGCGGCTCGAGCACCGTGCCCACGAACGCCTCGATGAAGTCACGTTTGGTGGTCGTGGCCATGTCGAGGCTGTGCGCCACCCCGTCGGCCTCGAGGAACGCGATCATGGCCCGCTTCATCCGCGGGTTGTTGTGCCCGAAGTTGAGCACGCCCGCCCCGGCGAAGAAGTCGACGTAGCTACGCCCGGCCTCGTCCACCTGGCGCGCGTTCGACGCCGAGGCGAACACCGTGGGGTACGTCCGGCTGTAGCCGCGGATCTCGGATTCCCACTTCTCGAAGACCTCCATCTCCCACACCTAGTTGCTCGCGGCGCGGGGCGCAACAGGCGGCGCGGGTCAGTCGGCCCCGCGGCGGCGTACGAGGTTCGCCAGCGGCGAGTAGCGCGGCACCCAGCGTGCGAGGGCGGCGGCCGACGCCCCACCGAGCGCCGCGGTGGCCCACACCCCCGCCGCGAGCGAGCCGAGCGCGGCCCCCGCCGACAGGAGCAGCGGGCCCAGCGCGTCGCCCGTGTCCTGGAAGAGCCGCCACACCGACAGGAACGTGGGCCGCACGGCCGCGGGCGCGACGTCGGCCCCGAGCGTCATCACGATGCCCGACCCCATCCCGTTGCCGACGCCCAGCACGGCCGCGACCACGGTGACCGCCGCGACGGTGTGCGCGAACGGCAGCAGGGCCAGGCCCGCCGCCATCGTGAGCATGGACGGCACCGCCACCCACAGCCGCCCGAACCGGTCCATCACCTTGCCCGCCGGGTAGAACAGCAGCATGTCGAGGGCACCCGAGACGCCGAAGACCAGCGAGGTCACCTCGGCGTCCAGGCCCAGGTGCTCGCCCCACAGCGGGATGACGGTCTGCCGCGCGCCGCGCACCGCGCTCACCAGGAGGATGGCGACGCCGAGCGTCGCGAACAGCTGCCGGTGGTCGCGGGCCACGGCCGCGACGGAGACCCGCGGCCCGCCGCCCGCGCGCGGCAGCGGGGCGCCGGCCCGGGGCTCCGGCGGCACCAGCGCGAGCACGGCCACCGCCACCAGCGCCGCACCGGTGCCGAGCCAGAACGCGCCCTGCAGCGACGTCGCGGCGATCACCGCGGCGCCCGCGAACGGCCCCAGGAACAGCCCGATCCGGTGCACGCCCGCCAGCGTCGACAGCACGCGCGCGCGCCGCAGCGGCGGGGTGATCTCGGTGAGGTAGGCCTGTCGCGCGAGGTTGAACACGGCGTTCGCCGCGCCGAGGGCGAGCACGCCCAGGGCGAGGCCCCACAGCGCGGTGGTCAGGGCGATGGCGGTGAACGCGAGCACCGCGACACCGCCCGCGAGCAGCATCGCCGTCCGGTCCCCGAGGCGCTGCGCGAGCGCGCCCGCGGGCAGGTCGAACGCGATCTTGCCGAGCGGCAGCAGGGCCGCCACCAGCCCCGCGACGGTGAGGGTCGCGCCGCGGCCCGTGGCCGTGACGGCGACGACCGGCAGCAGCGCGCCGATCCCGATCTCCAGCACCAGGGTGGGGAGGAAGGCCCCGAGGACGACGCTGCGGAACGGGAAGAGGGGCGGGGACGGCACGCACCCTTCCTATCGCACGCGCGCCCGGCGGCGGCGGGCCGTCCGGCGGGCCGTCGGTCGCGGGTCGCGTCACCGGCTCGTGGCACCCTCGGGGCCATGACAGGCACCCGGGCGTTCGTCGGCGCGTCCACCCTCGACGACGGCGGCCTCGCCCTGGCCCTCGCCCCCGGCCTGGCGCCCGGCGGCCCGGAGGCGTCCCCGTCGTTCTTCCACGGCTTCGCGACCCACCCGCAGGTGCTCGCCCGGTCCCTCGTGACGCTCGCGGACGTGACCGCGACCCGGTACGTCCAGCCCGCGCCGTCCACGCAGCGCGACCCGGTCCTCACCGCGCAGGGCGACCGGCTGCGCGCCGAGGTCTTCTCCGCGTGCAACGGCGTCTACGCCCGCCTGGACCTCCTCGGCGACGGGCTCGACGGCGGCGAGATCGGCTCCGGCACCACCAACGTGGACCTCGGGCCCGACACCCGGCGCGCCCTGACCGGCGTGGGCCGGGCGGACCTGCTCCACCTCGACGTCGGGGTCGGCGGCCTGCGCGTGGCCACGCCCGGCGTGCAGGTGGTGGAGCGCCCCGTCGAGATGCCGCCGCGCTGGGTGCGGGCCCTCGGCAACGCGGCCGAGCTGCACCACGGCCTGGCCCCCGTGCTGCGGCTCGACGGCGCCGCGGCGCGGTCGTTCGTGGCCTCGCTCCCGGCGGCGACCTCGACCGCGCGCTCGGGCTGGCTCACGGCCGCACCCTCGGGCGCCCGGCTCGCGCCGCGCCGCTCGGCAGGGTCGGTGCACGTGAGCGGCCTGCACCGCCTCGCCGCGCTGAAGCGGCTGCTGGTGCACGTGCGCGGCGTGACCGTCTACGGCCCGGCCGACGGCGGCGCGGGCCCGGCGCTGGTGGAGGTCGCGCTGCCCGGGGCGCGGGTCAGCGTCGGCCTGACCGCCGAGCCGTGGCGCGGGCACTCCGGGGAGGGCTCGCTGCTCGACGGGCTCGCCGCGCCCGAGGCCTCCGGCGACGCCGACCTGGTCGCCGCCCTCCTCGCGTTCGAGCCCGTCGTCGACGTCGCGCGCCTGGCCCGCGACGCGGCCCTCGACGACGCCCGCGTGCGCGCCGCGCTCGCCGTGCTCGCGGCCCAGGGGCGGGTGGGGTGGGACGCCCACGACGCCGCCTGGTTCCACCGCGAGCTGCCCGACGACCCGGGCCGCCCCGAGCGCGACAACCCGCGCCTGCGGGCCGCCCGCGCCCTCGCGGCGAGCGGTGGAGCGCGGCCCGACGGCGACGGCTTCCTCGTCCGAGGCAGCGGCGGCGACCACCGCGTCCGCCTCGCGCCCGGCGGTCACGGCCCGGACACCTGCACGTGCACCTGGTACCTGCGGCACGGCGGTGACAGGGGCCCGTGCCAGCATGTGCTCGCGGCCCGCCTGGGCGCGGCCGCGCCGCCGGCGCAGGGCCGGTCCGACGACGAGAGGACCCCGCACCCGTGAGCTCCGTGCCGCGCGTGGACACCGACCTGGCCACCCCCGCCCTCGCCCGCGCGGTCGAGATCTTCCGGGAGCTCGGGTGGGACGGCGCCGACCCCCAGGATGCTCCGACGCTGCCGCTGGGCTCCCCCGCGCAGCAGCGCGAGGCGCTCGCCGGGCTGCGCCGCGGCCCGTGGCAACGGCTCGGCACCCTGGACGAACGCTCCTGGGGCTGGACGGCGTTCACCACCGCCGACCTCGACCTCCTCACCCTGTTCGCGCTGCGGCTGGGCGTCGACGCCGCCCGGACGGTCCAGCTCCTCGCCCGCACGTCCCGGCTCCCGGCCGACCTCGTCGCGAGGGTGGTGGCCTCCCGCGGACCGGAGTTCGCTGCCCAGGTCGTGGCCCGCGGGTACGCGTCGACGAGCCGGCTGTGGGAGCACTCGATGTCCTCGCTCGGCGACGTGGCGACCCTGCTGGTGCACCGGCTCGGCCTGGACGTGCCGGACGACGTCGAGTACCTCAAGGACTGGGCGGCCTTCGCCGCGGCCGAGCTCACGGGCGACGCGGTGGACTGGCTGTTCACCGGGGAGCCGCTCCCGGCCGGACTGGTGCCCCCGCGGTACGCGGAGCACGCCCGGGCCGCGGTCACCGTCGGGCTGCCGGCGACGGGCCCGTTCGGGCGGACCTACGCGGCGGCCGTCGGCGCCGGCTGGCTCGACCGGGACGAGGCCGTCGACCTCGCCTTCCGGGCCCTGGACGCCGCGACCCGGCCCGGCGACCGCAAGGCGTGGGCCGTCGTCCTCACCGCGCCCCCGACCGCGCGCACCCCGGGCCTCGCCGCGACGCCCGCCGAGATCCTGGCACGCGCGGACCTGCTGGTCGGCGTGCTGGCCACCGGCGAGGCGCCGCTGGTCGAGGCGTTCGCTCCCGCCCTCGTCGAGGGCGCCGACCCCGCGACGCTCGCCGACGTCCTGCTGGTGTCGCTGGCGGTCGCCACCAAGAAGGCGCAGCGCGCCGTGCTCGCGGCCGCGTCCCGGCGGGCGTCGTCCGACAGCGGCGCGGGGCCCGAGGTCGTCGAGCTCGTCGGGGACCGGGTCGCGGAGCTCGCCGCCGGCCGGGACCCCGCGGTGGCGCGGGCCGCGCGCGCCGTCCTGGAGGCGTGGGGCGTCGCCCCGGCGAAGCCCGCGCGGCCCGCCGGACCTGCCGCGACGGCTGCCGCGACCGCCGGGCGTTGGCGGCCCACCCCGCCGGTCTGGACGCCGCCGCGGTTCGCGCCGCCGGAGGCGACCGGCGCGGAGCTCACCGCCGCGGCCGCCGCGCTCACCCTGCAGCCGGAGGGCGCCGCCGACCTCGCCCTCGAGACCTTCCTCCACCTCGCCGTCCAGGTCGCGCGCCGCGACCCCGAGGAGGCGCGCACCGCGCTGCGCGGCGTGGGGCCGTCGTGGCAGCCGGGGCTGGGACCGGTGCACGCCTGGGTCCGCGGCGAGCAGCCGGAGCACGGGTTCGACGCGAGCGGCGCGGTCTACGGTGTGCTGCACGCCCGCGACCACGGCGTCGTCGAGCGGCTGGGCGAGGTGCCGAACCTGCTGTCGGCACCCACCCGCGTGGACCTGAGCGTCGACCCCGCCGACCTGGCCGACCGGCTCGAGGAGTACGCGTCGTCCGGCTCGCCCGCCGTCGAGGCCGACCTGTTCCTGGCGCTCACCCGGCTGGACCTCGCCCGCGCGACGCCCGAGGTGCTCGACCGGCTGGGGGCGCTCGAGGTGCCCGTCGCGGGGCAGCGCGGCCGGGACCTGCGGCTCCTGGCGGGCCCGGTCGTCGTCGCGTACGTGGCCGACCCGGTCGCCGAGCCGGCGCTCGTCCGCGACGAGCGCTGGGACTGCTGGCGCGCCGCCCCGGTCGTCCTGCCGCGCTCGCTGCACGGTTTCCCCCGCCGCATCGACACCCGCGGCTACGCGGGCCACGACGCGTACGCGGTGTTCCCGGGGTGGGGAGACGCCGCCGCGGAGGGCCTCGTGCACAGCGAGGACCCGGCCCTCGGCGTCACCCTGCGGCAGGCCGCGCGCCGCGCGACGCCGTTCGGGCCCGCGGGCGCGGTCGCCGTGCTCGGCGCCCAGCGGGGCTTCCACGAGCGGGCGGCCGAGGACGGCTCCGCCGCGGCGCTCGAGGCGTGGGACCGCGGCCTGCTCCGGCCCGGCGTCGCCGACGCGGCCCTGCTCGACCTGCAGACCACGCCGCGCGCCCTCGCGGCGTTCGCCGCCGCGGCGGTCCGCCTCGCGGACGACGGGCTCGCGTCGGTGGTCTGGCCGGTGCTCGACGACCTCCTCGCCGCCTCCCAGGCCCGGACCCGCCTGCTGGCCGGCACCGCGGAGCTGGCCGAGGCGATGCTCGCCCTCGCGCCGGACGCGGCCGCCGCCGTCGCGACCGGGGTCGCCGACCCCGCGGTCCTCGCCGTGCCAGGGTTGCGGCGGCTGGCCGCACGGCCGGGCTCCTCGCGGGCCGTGGTCGCCGCGCGGGAGACCGTGGCGGCGCTCCCGCCGGTCGCGGGGGAGCCGGTGGCCCCCGCCCCGGCGGCACCGGCACCCGTGGGCGTCCCCGACGACTTCGACGCCGTGTGGCCCGCGGGCGTCGCGACGCTGCCCGCCGTCGACGACGGGGTCGGCGTCACCGCGACCTGGCAGGACCCGGACGCCCCCACGAGGCTGCTCGCCCTCGACCTGCGGCTCCCCGCCCACCCCGGCCGCGTCTACCGGGTCGTCAAGGTGTGGGCGTACGACCTGGAGCGCGAGGGCCAGTGCGCCGCCGTCGCGCGCGCCGAGGGCGAGGAGCCCGACACGTCCGGCTACCCCACGCGCGGCACCGAGGCATGGCTGGCCTGGGACGCGGAGGCCGGCGTGCTGCGCGCGCACGAGCACCGCAACCGCACCGAGGGCACGGGCGGGCCGCTGCGGCCGCCGGCCGGCGGAGTCCCGCCGCGCAGCGCGGCCCTGCACGCCGTCGCCCTGTCCATGCTGTGCCACGAGGGCGACGCGGGGATCGCCGGGGAGCACGTCGTGCGCGAGCTGATCGAGAGCGGCGGCATCGGCTGGGCGGGCGTCCGCCTCGCCGCGCGCGCCCTGGTGACGCAGCCCGCGGCGAGCCCCGCGCGCATGGTCCGCGTGGTGGAGCGCCGCCCCGCCACGCTGCCCGCCCTGTGGCCGGTGCTCACCGAGGCGGTCGCCGCGGCGGGCGCCACCGACGGCCCGCTGCCCCGCTGGCTCCCCCGCGTGCTCGACGTCGCCGGTGCGGCGCTGCCCTACCTCGCGGAGGCGGCCCGCCGGGGCCTGGTCCCGGCCGACGCGGCGACGTTCCCCGGGCTGGAGGCGATCGCCGCGCGGCCCGGCCGCACGGTGGGGCCGGCCAGGGCCCGCGCGCTGCTCGCCGCGGTCGGGGCGCAGGGGCTCACGCGCGCCGCGTCGTGAGGAGCAGCGCCGGCAGGTGCTGCTCGTCGTCGGTCGGCCGCGCGACGATCTCCGCGTCCGTGACCTCGGTGGACGTCCAGTCCGCCGCCGGGAACGCGGCGCGCAGGTCGCCCGCGGTGGTGCCCCAGCCGAGCCCGGCCCGCACCGACATCGCGAGCACGGCGACGAGCGCGTCGGGCGGGCAGATCACGGCCAGCCCGGCCACGTAGGCGGCGCGGCCGTCGGCGTCGAGGGAGTGCAGCAGCCCGGAGTCCAGGACCGTGCGCGGGCGCACGTCGAGGCGGTCGAGGTGGCGGGCGTCGGCCACCTCGAAGCGCACCTCGCCCGGCGGCTCGAGGATCGCCTCCGCGGCCCGCTCCCGGGCGCGCGAGATCGCGTGGGCCGCGCCGTCGACCCCCACGACCCGGTGCCCGGACCGCGCGACGGCGAGCGCCAGCACGCCGGTGCCGCACCCGGCGTCGAGCACCGGGTCCGCGAGCACCGACCGCCGCACCAGGGAGAGCAGCGCGGGCTGCGGGCGGCCGATCTCCCACGGCGGCGGGACGTCCCCCGCGTACAGGGCGTCGAAGTCGTGCTGCGGGCGTGCCTCCGGTCCGGCCATGCGCGCACCTCCTGAGCCCAGTGTGCGCGCCGCGGGCGATCCCTCACCTGTCAGGGGTGGGGCGTCTACCCCGCCGCGAGGACGGCGAACGGCAGCGCCGCGACCAGGACGCCGACGGCCAGCACCGCGGTGTCGTGCCGGGCCCACGGCGCCGGCTCCGCCCAGGTCCGCGAGCCCGCGCCCGCGAAGCCACGGGCGTCCATCGCCACCGCCATGGTCGTCGCGTCGCGCAGTGTGGCCGCGAGGACGGCGAACGTCACGGAGGCGGCGTGCCGCCCGCGGTCGAGGGGCCCGTGCCCCGGCCCGACGCCGCGGGACCGGCGGGCCCGCGACGCCTGCTCCCACACGGTGCCGAGGCGCTCGAACCGCTGGAGCGCGGCCGCGACCCCGACGACGAACCGCGCGGGCAGCCGCAGGCGCTGGCCCAGCTGGTCGGCCAGCCCGCTCGGGTCGATCAGGGGCGCGAGCGCGACGCCCGGCAGCGCGAGGACCGCGATCCGCATCCCCGCGACGGCCGCGACCTCGAGGTCGCGGCCGCCCAGCAGCCACGTCGACCACGTGACCGACGCGACCGCCACGACCACCGCGAGGTAGCGCGCCGCCGGCCCGGAGCGCCGCGGCAGGCCGACCGCCCCGCAGGCGACGACGGCGCCCAGCGCGGCGGCCGCCGACGCGAGGTCCCGCACCCCGAACGACGCGACCAGGCCCAGCAGCCCGAGCGTCACGAGCACGAGCGGGTTCGCCCGCCCCAGCACGCCGAGCGCGCCGGTCGTGCCGCCACCGCCCGTCATGCCGCGGCCACCCGGTGCGGGCGGCCCATGCCGTGCCCGTCCTCGTCCGGCCCGCCCGGCGGCAGCGCGACGCGATGGTCGGCGAGCCCGACGAGGTGGCGGTCGTGGGTGCTCGCCGCCACGGTGGCGCCGTGCCCGGCGGCCGCGACGACCCACCCGGCCACGGCGGCCCACGTGTGCCGGTCCTGGCCCACGGTGGGCTCGTCGAGCAGCGCCAGGGGTGGCCGGTGCGCGAGAGCCGCCGCGAGCGCCAGCCGCCGCTGCTCGCCGCCGGAGAGGCGGAACGGGTGCGCGTCGGCGAGATGGTCCAGGCGCAGCAGCGCGAGCACGGCGTCGACGTCCACGGGCACATCGAGCCGCCTGCCGGTGAGCGCCACCTCGTCGCGAACGCGCAGCGCGAGCAGCCCGTGCTCGGGATGCTGCGGCACCCACCCGCAGCGGCGGGCGAGCTCGCGCGACCGGGTGCCGCGCCCGGGCGACCCGGCCACGCGCCCCCGCGCGGGCCGCAGGTGCCCGGCGAGGGCTGCCACGAGCGTGGACTTCCCCGCCCCGGACGGGCCGGTGACCGCGGTGAACCGGCCCGCGGGCAGGCGGGCGTCGACGCCGTCCAGCGCGCGCGTGGTGGTGCGGCCCCGCAGGCCCCGGGTCGTGAGGTCGACGCCGAGTGCGTCGACGGTCACCTCCGGACCGGCGTCGTCCGGCGCGACCAGCGCCGCGGGCACGGGCAGCGGGTCGGGCGCCGGGGCGTCCGGGAGCCAGATGCCGGCGGCGGTGAGCGCGGCCCGGAGCGGGGCGCCCTGATCGACCCCGGGCTCGCCCCCGGGCTCGACCCCAGGTGCGCGCAGGGCGCCCGGCGCGACGTCGTGCGTGACGACGCCGCCCGGGCCGAGCACCACCACCCGGTCGAGGTGCTCCAGCCACGGCCCCACGTGGTGGTCGACGACCACCAGCGAAGTCTCCGTCCCGGCGAGCGCGTCGAGCACCGCGGACCGCACCTCGGCCGCGGCGTCCGGGTCGAGCATGGCGGTCGGCTCGTCGAGGAGCAGCAGGTCCGGGCCGCACGCCAGCGCGCCTGCGAGCGCGAGCCGCTGCAGCTCCCCGCCGGACAGCGCGGAGGTCGGCCGGTCGAGCGGGTACCGCAGCCCCACGTGGTCCAGCGCCCCACGGGCGCGGCGCCAGATCTCCTCCCGCGGCAGGCCGGCGTTCTCGGGCCCGAACGCGACGTCGCGGCCGATCCGCTCGGCGACGACGGCGGCCCCGGGGTCCTGGAGCACGAGGCCGACGACGCCGTCCACGTGGGCCGTGCCGGACAGGTCGCCCGGCAGCGGGTCGCCGAGCACGCCCGCCAGGGCGTGCAGCACGGTCGACTTGCCGGCCCCGCTGGGACCGACGAGCCCGATGCGTTCCCCGGCGCCGACGGCGAGATCGAGCCCGTCGAGCACCGGCGTCGCCCGCCCCGTCGGGCGCCAGGTGAGCCCCGCCAGCCGGGCGCGCGCGCCGCCGTCAGCCACGGGCGACACGGGCCGCCCCGGCGGCGCCGTCGGCCAGGTCCCGGCCGGGCGCGAACGCGTCCAGCACCCCGGTGCGGGCGAGGGCGCGCACCAGCGCCGCGCCGCCGAGCCCCGCGAGGAGCGCGCCGGACAGCGCGAAGAAGCCGAGGTAGGCGAGGCGGAACCCCCACTGCCAGTCGGGGTAGTAGGCGAACCACTCGTAGACGGCGCCGCACGCGCCCGCGGCGGCACCCGACAGCGCCGCCACCGCGGTGCCGAACCGGCGGTACAGGAACAGCGCCAGGACGAGCTCGACGCCGAGCCCCTGCACGACGCCCGAGACGATCGCCGAGAAGCCCCAGCCGGCGCCGAGCAGGGCCTCGACGCTCGCGGCCACGACCTCGGTGAGCAGCGCGGCGCCAGGCTTGCGGACGATCAGCCCGCCGAGCACGCCGCCGAGCAGCCAGCCGCCGCCGAGCAGGCCGGTGGCCGGCGGGAACGCGACGACGAGCCCCGCGGAGAGCAGGTGGTAGAGCTGCGTCCAGCCCCAGAAGACGACGCCGACGGCGACGCCGAGCATCGCCATCGTGACCAGGTCGACGGTGCGGTACCGCAGGCTCGCGCGAGCCGTCCCGAGGACGGTCGGACGCATGATGGGCGCGGACATTCCAGGTAACTCCCTTCGCCGGTGCTAACCGGAGCAGGTTCCAAGGGTCTGCGGCTCGTGCCCGCACTCTCAGCGCCCCTTCGACGGCGCTCCCCTGTCATGGGTGTCTTCAGTTGTGCGTCAGGTGTGACGTCACCTGCGGCGGCCCTCGATGCGGCCGCAGGACCGACCCTAGGCGACGGCGTCGTCGACGCAAGGCCGTCCCGCCCCGTGGGACCCGGGTACGCGAGAAGGCCCGGAACCATGTGGTTCCGGGCCTTTTCGTCGGGGTGGAGCTGAGGGGACTCGAACCCCTGACCCCCTGCATGCCATGCAGGTGCGCTACCAGCTGCGCCACAGCCCCGAGAACCGGCGATCCATGGCCGCGAGCGACCCATGTTTCGTCTGATTCGGTGTGTTCCTCCGGGCTTGCGCCCCTCGGAACGTCGATATCTTAGGCAGACTTCGGGCCAGGTTCCAAATTCCAGTCCGGACCGGCCTGCCAGTGGTCCAGCGGGTACCCGGCCCCCACGTTGTGCGCCACGAGCCGCCACGCCGGGACAGCGCCGGCCCCCGCCCGATGCAGGTGCGACCAGTGCACGTTGTGCATCCCGGCCAGCCCGCGCCACGAGGTCGGGTCGAGGCCGAGCAGCGCCGTCACCCCCAACGAGATCGCGGCGCCGTGGGAGACGAGGACCAGGGTCGCGTCGTCGTCCAGCTGCTCCGCGTGCTCGGCGACGGCCTCGGCCATCCGCGCGGCGACCTCCGCCTTGGACTCCGCTCCCGCTCCCGCCGGCTCGGCGCCGCGGCGCCAGGCGGCGTACTCCTCGGGCCAGCGCGCGGAGAGCTCCTCGCCCGTCATGCCCTCCCACTCGCCGAAGCCACGCTCGCGCAACCGCACGTCGGTCTGCACGGGGGCGCCGCCGAGCGCGTCCGCGTACGCGGTCGCGGTCTCGAGGGCGCGACCCAGGTCGGAGGAGACGATGCGCGTCGCGCGGTGGGACGACGCGAGGGCGGAGCCGCCCTCCCCCGCCTGCCAGCGGCCGACGTCGTCGAGCGGGATGTCGATCTGCCCCTGCAGCCGCAGGGACGCGTTGTACGCCGTGCGGGCGTGGCGCAGCAGGACGACGGTCCCGGCCGTCACCGCTCGTCGCCCGCGAGACGGATGGCCCCGTCACCCGCGGCGTCGCCGTACTCGGCCGCCGCGGCTGCGCCGTCGCCGCCGCGCGCGTCCTCGGGCAGGTCGATGGCCGGGCAGTCCTTCCAGAGGCGCTCCAGCGCGTAGTAGACCCGGTCCTCGGCGTGCTGCACGTGCACGACGACGTCCCCAAAGTCGAGCAGCACCCAGCGCGCCTGGGCCTTGCCCTCGCGCCGGATCGGCTTGGCGCCGGCCGTGATCATCGCCTCCTCGACGGCGTCCACGATCGCCGAGACCTGGCGCTCGTTGGTGCCCGACGCGATGAGGAACACGTCCGTGAGGACGAGCTGCTCGCTCACGTCGAGCGCGATGATCTCCTGCGCCTTGCGGTCCGAGGCGGCCCGGGCGGCGACGACCGCCAGCTCGACGGCGCGGGGGGTGGCGGTCATGCGGCGGCTCCAGGCGGGGAGGTCGTAAGGGAGTGGACCACCGCGGGCGCGGCGGAGTCGGTGCTGAAGCTCTTGTCGTCCGAGCCGGCGAGGAGCAGCTTCCACACCAGCAGACCGAGCACGAACGCGACGACGACCAGCACGATGTAGTGCAGCCAGGTGTACGACGCCTCGGGCTCGTCCCAGTCCTCGTCGTCCTCCTCCTCGACCTGCGGCGCCGCCGAGCGGGCCCGCACGGGCTGCTCCGAGGCGACGAGCGCGTCGAACGGGGACGCGGCGGGCCGCGCGGGCGCGGCCGGTGCCGCCGGCGAGGCGCCCGCCGTGGGGCGCGACGGCGGCACGGCGGCCGGCCGC